>NZ_SPKP01000011.1:434660-488065 GCF_023127835.1 Pseudomonas sp. B329
TGCGGTGTTATAGCCCTCGATGTGCGGGCTCGGCAGCATGGAGCCGAAGAAACCGCTGTCGGCTTTCTTCAATTCGCCGATGGCGTCGGTGCCATTAATGCCGATGCCGATGACGTTGGCCGCCTTGAAACCGGCACTTTCGGTGGCGCGCACGCCGCCCAGTACCGTGTTGTCGTTCATGCCGCCGATGATCAGGTTCTTCGCGCCGCTCGGCAGCTTGACCAAGGCCGAGTTGGTGGCGTCCATGCTGCCGGGTACGTCGAGGGTTTTAAGCGCGGCGGTGAGGATGTGATCCTTGGGAATACCGGCGTCTTCCAGGGATTTGATCGAGCCGTCGGTGCGCTTCTTGCCGGTGTCGAGTTCGTTGAAGGTGTTGATCACCGCATAAGTGTCCTTCCAGTCCCAGCCGCGTTTTTTCGCTTCGGCGGCCATGGCGGCTCCTTGTTTCTGGCCCACTTCAAACGCGGCCATGCCCAGGTACGGCACGTCTTCCATGAAGTTGCCCTTGGCATCGACAAAGCGGTCATCCACGGCCATGACTTTCAGGCCGTTGACCTTGGCCTTGGCGACAATGGCCGGGCCCAGGGACACGTCCGGTGGGCAGATCACAAAGCCCTTGGCACCGTTGGCGGCGAGGCTGTCGATGGCCGAGAGGGTTTTCTCGCCGTCGGGCACGGCGATCTTGATCACGGTGAAGCCATGCTCCTTGCCGGCTTTTTCGGCGAAAGCCCATTCAGTCTGGAACCACGGCTCTTCGGCCTGCTTGACCAGGAAGCCGATCTTCACTTCTTCAGCCGATACAAAGCCGCTGAACACCATCGCCAGCGCCACAGCGCCAAGAGTCTTCTTGAACATGAACCACCTCTTTCTTGTTATTGGAAAACGATTTAGTCGTGGTACATCACCGAACGCCCGCCATCGATCATCAGGCACGTGGCGTTGATAAAGGGTGCCTCGTCGGTCGCCAGGAACAGCGCGGTCATCGCCACCTCAATGGGTTGGCCGATGCGCTTGGGCGGGTGCAGGTCAAACGCGCGCTGGCGTTCGGCGCGGGGGTCGGGAAAGCCGTTCCAGTAGTCGACGTTAAGCTGGGTTTCGATATAGCCCGGGGCGATAGCGTTTACGCGGATCCCCTTGGGCGCGTATTCGATGCCCAGGGCGCGAGTGAGGCCGAGCAGGCCATGCTTGGCGACAGGATAAGGAAAGCAGCCGGGGATGATGTGGCTGGAATGGGTGGAGGCAATATTGATGATGTTGCCGATGCCCTGCTCGATCATGTGCGGCAGCACCGCACGGCAACCGTACCAGGCGCCATCAAGGTCGATGGCGAAACAGCGGCGCCAATCCTCGTCGGTCATTTCCAGCGGGTCGCGAAACACATTGACCCCGGCGCAGTTGACCAGTACGTCCACCCGGCCAAAGCGCTCGATGGCGAGATTGACCAGCGCCTGCCATTGCTCTTTGGAGGTGATATCTACAGGTTGTGCGCAAATCTCGGCGCCACGTTCGCGCCAACAGGCGGCGACTTTCTCGACTTTTTCACCCTGGATGTCCGCAATCACCAACCGCGCCTGCTGGGCCTGGAAGCAAGCCACGATCGCCTCGCCAATGCCTTGCGCAGCGCCGGTGATGATCACCACCTTGTTCTTCAGCCGCTCGCCGTAAGTCGGCTCGGGCACGGCAGGTAGGGACAACGGTTGTGCCTGCATCGCTTCACCTGTTTTATTTTTGGTAGTGAGTGCTGATGCAGGCGACTATAAACCCAGACCTTGAAATATCTCAATATATAAATTTGCATCCCATATTGTGAGCGAAAGCAAAAAAAACCGGCCATTGATAGCCGGTTTGGAATGTCGGTCAGCCTTGGGCAAAATCCCTCAGCGCCTCGCCTTCCATGCGATAGCGCACCCACTCCTCCTGAGGCTGGGCACCGATGGATTTATAGAAGGCAATCGCTGGTTCATTCCAGTCCAGCACGCTCCACTCGAAACGCCCACAGCCGTTATCGCAGGCGATCTTCGCCAGGTGGCGCAACAGCTTCTTGCCCGCTCCGCCGCCGCGTTGCTCCGGGTTGATATACAAGTCTTCCAGGTACAGGCAGTTGCTGCCCAGCCAGGTGGAGTAGCTGAAAAAGAACACGGCAAAACCAATCGGCAAACCGTCGCGCAGGCAGATCAGGCCATGGGCGGTAGCGCCCTCGCTGAACAGGCTGCGCTCGATATCCACCACGCTGGCGATCACTTCGTGCCGGGCTTTCTCATATTCGGCAAGCTCGGTGATGAAACTCAGGATCTGCGCAGCATCGCTGGGTACGGCGGGGCGAATCTCGATGGTCATGGGCGCGCCTTGGGCAATTTCAAAGCCCACATACTAAGGCGGTTTGATGACCGATTGCAGCGCAATTTCATGCCGACCGAAGTGTTTTTACTCCGCCCCAGAGTAATGCCAGCACCAGTAATCACAGAACAATCCCCATGAGCGCCCATGGTAAACAAGCGGCATAATTCCAACATTCAGGTCCTGCTCATGCCCACCACGTCTGCAGTTGGCGCGAAGACATTCGCGCTGTTCTGCCTCGCCAGTTTCTTATTGTCGCTGTCCTACGGCTCGACCTTTTTGCTGTCGCTGCTGATTCATTCACGCGGCGGCAACGAGCACGACGCCGGCAGTATCATTGCCACGGCAATGCTCAGCACTTTTGTGGCGGTGGTCGTTTCCGGGCACCTGGCGGATGCGCTGGGCGCAGCGCGAGCGATTGCGGGCACGGGTGTAATGCTGGTGGTGGCCTGCCTCGGGTTTGCCCTATCCCCCGGGTTTGGCCAGGGCCTGATGCTGTTCGGGTTATCCCTGGGCTTGGGCTGGGGCGTGTTCTATACCCTGGGGCCGATCATCGTGACGCTGCTGGTGCAACCCCAGCAGCGCGCCAAGTATTTTGCCCTGCTGTCCGGCAGCATGTTGAGCGGGATCGGTTCCGGCCCGTTGCTGGGGCGCGCCGCCACCGCGCTGGGCTTGCCCCTGACGACAGCGTTCTACATTGCCGGGTTGGCCAGCCTTGCCGGGGTTGTGATGTTCTGGCGCATGGGCGCGCAGTTCAAACAGCACGCAAACGTGCCGGCGTCGAAGATTACCTGGACAGCAAGCCGCCGCGTGCTGACGTCCAAGGCAGCGTTCGCGATCTTGATGGTCGGCCTGGGTGGCTGCGTGTTTGGTGGGTTGTCGTCATTCCAGACCAGCTATGCGCTGGCCCATCAGCTGGATTATTCACTGTTCTTCGCAGGTTTCCTGACTGCTGCGATTACCAGCCGGCTGTTGATCGCCGGCTTTGTGGTCAAGCGTGATGCCTATCAGGCTGCGTGCGTATTGTCCGGCGTCATGTTTGGCGCGGTTGCGCTATTCGCGTTCGGGGTGAGCGGTAACTTCAGCTATCTGGTGGCTGCCGCCACGCTGGGGGTCGGGTATGGCCTGACGTACTCGGTGATCAATGGGCTGGTGGCCAATGAAGCACCCAGCGGCACCATGTCCCAGGCGTTATTGCTGTTCAGCCTGGCGTACTTTATCGGCGTCTTCGGGTTTCCATGGCTCGCGGGCAAAATGATTGTCGAATTCGGCCTGTCGACGATGCTGTTGAGCGTACTGGTCATCGCCGCACTGAACTGGTCGATCACCGTGGCGCGCTTGATCGTGCGGCGAGTATCGATACATAAAGTGATACAGGTGAACTGATACCGTTCGTCGCCATCAAGGCACGAACAGCAAAGGGTGGCTGACCAATAAAGGGTAAGGACATTAATCATATGGAGACACCCTCATGAAAAATTCCAAATTTGCTGCCCTCGCCCTCACCGGCCTGCTGTCCGCTGCGTCCCTGAGCGCCTTTGCGGCGACTTCGTCGACCGGCCCCACCGACCCGACGCCCGACGCGACGACTGAATCGCAGAAATCCATGGGCACTGGCCTGGATACAAACGGCGGCGCGATCATCGACAACACCAACGGCGCCGACCCTCACACCCAGGGCCATGATACCCAGCGCCAGGCCCCGGCTGCGGTCGGTAACGGCAAAATGGGCCCCTCGGTCAATGAGCCGAAGATCAATAAAGGCGACGACTCGAATCTGCCAGGTGCACCGAAACAACCAGCGCCTTGATACATCCCTGGCAACACCGACACCCGATCATTTCCCAGTGAAGAGGTTCGCATGAACGTCGATAGAAACCTTGAAAAAGAAGTCCTCACCCGCCTGCTGCACGCTCATCCCCAGGGCTTGGGCAAGGAGGTACTGGACAACTACCGCGGTGAGAAAGAAGTCGCCAGTGTCTTGGCGTTTCTGCAAGACCGCGGGCTGATCAAGGATGGGCATGTGACCACCGACGACGCCGGTGAATACTCGTTGAACCTGCCGATCAAGCTCACCGCCTCGGGTGTGGATGAGGCCCGCAAGCTCGACGGGGGAGGCCCTCGGTAAGTCATTTCTGGTCTGGCCCTGCGACCGGGGCCAGAAGGAGTTTTAGCGATGCCTCGTGGAAGCAAAGCCAAATACACCGCCGAACAGAAACGCAAGGCCGCTCATATCGAAGACAGTTATGAGCACAAGGGATTGTCCAAGGAAGAAGCCGAAGCCCGGGCCTGGGCCACCGTCAACAAGCAGTCCGGCGGCGGTGAAAAGGCCGGCGGCTCGGGCCAGCATAAAGCGCCGGCGAAGAAATCCCAGGACCGGCAGGAGTCGGCCAAGCGTGCGGCAGCTAGCCGTGAGGGGCACCCGCGCAGCAGTGGGGCTTCGTTGGGTACGCAAACCAAGGAGGGCCTGATGAAGGAGGCGCGAGCCAAGAACATTCCGGGCCGCTCGACCATGCGTAAACATGAATTGATCCAGGCGTTGAAAAAAGCAGGCTAAACATAGATTCAAAATGTGGGAGGGGGCTTGCCCCCGATTGCAGTGGGTCAGCTATAGATGAACTGGCTGATACACCGCTATCGGGAGCAAGCCCCCTCCCACATTTTGACGTGTGTTTATTCCCTGAGTAGTGCATCGACCTCGGCAGTGGCAGGTGATGTGGCCGGCCCCCAACGCGTCACCGCCAACGCCGCCGCAGCATTCGCTCGACGCGCCGCCTCGACAGGTTTCAAGCCCTGCGCCAAGCCGGCAATAAATACCCCTGCGTGCGCATCCCCCGCACCGTTGCTGTCGACCGCTTGCACCTTGAAACCGGGTACATGTTCAATTTCAGCCGTGCGCCCTACCCAGCAACCATTGGGCCCATCACGTACGACCAGCAAGGTTTGCGCAGGCAGATGTCGACTCAACGCAGGCAACGCCGCGGCGATCTCAGGGGCACCGGTAAACGCCAGAGCTTCCGGGCCATTGCTGGTCCAGATATCGATACGTGGCAACAACGCACGCATCAAGACTGAATCCGGCGCCTTGACCAGCGGTCCAGGATCGAACACCACTACGATCTCTCGCGGCAGCGCCAGCAGCCAGTCGATCAACGGCTGCGCCTTGCCCTCAAGGAGCAGGCTGTAGCCACTGACGTACACGTAGTCATCGGCGAGCGGGACGATCCTGGCCAAATCTTCGGCACTCAATTCGCCTTCGGCGCCGATATGGGAAATGAACGTACGCTCAGTGGTGGCCTCGGTCAGGGACACACACAAACCAGTGTCCTTCTCGTTGCTCGCAGTCAATGCCATTTCAATCTTTTCAGCCTGCATCGCGGCGCGAGCCAAGTCACCAAACCGGCCATTGCCGTGGCGCCCAAGGTAGACCACCGACATCCCATTGCGCCGCGCCGCCGCCATGACGTTGAAGCCACCGCCCGCTTCGAAACTGGCAGATTTGGCCAGTACGTCACCGCCAGTTGCCGGCAGGGTGTCGAGGGCCATGACCAGGTCGACAATGACCTGGCCGGTATGCAGCAATCTAGGCATGGGTACCCTCTACCAAAGCCGGGCGACGATCAGACGCGCCGCCCAGTACCGCATAAAGGCCGCCTGCGACCAGGAAGGTAACGACCCAGCCCAGGCCGTTGTGGCCCAACCAGGAGTCGGACAGCGGCCCGGCGAACCAGATATTTTGCGCGGTGGTGCCGATGGTGGTGAAGCAGAACCCCAGCACGATAGCCACGGCCCAGGCGCCGAAGGCACGCCACTCCACACCGCCGCGATACCAGTAAGCGCTGCTCGGACTGACATCCAGCAAGTCCTTGGGGCTGTAGTAATGCCGGTGTATCAGGTCGACCACGAAGATCCCGACCCACGCCGTAATCGGCACCGCCAGCAACGAAATGAAGGTGATGAACGGGCCATAGAAGCTGTCGGCGATCAGCATGAAATAGATGGAACCGGCGAAGATCGCCACGATATCGACAATCACCGCGTGCACGCGCTTGACCTTCAGACCCAGGGTCAGGGTGGTAAGGCCGGCCGAATATACCGACAGATTGTTCGACAGCAACAGCCCGCCGAATGCGGTGATCAGGTAAGGCACCGCCATCCAGGTGGGCAGCATGTCGCGGATCGCGATGATGGGGTCGGTGGCCGACGCCAGGTCGTCGTTACCCACCGACAGCAGGCCACCAAGGGTAATCAGCAACACCAGCGGGATGCCCGCGCCAAAGGCGGCGCTGGCCACCAGGCGCACAGCCTTGACGCTGCGGTGCTGGTAGCGCGACATATCGGCACCGGCGTTGGCCCACCCAATGCCGGTGCCGGCGGCCATGGTGCCGACGCCGATGATCATCGCGCTCAACGGCGCAGGTGTGGCATTGAACACCGCGCTCCAGTCGATAGTGGCACACAGAAAGCCGCCCACCAGGATATTCAAACCGCCAAATACATAGGTGGCCCACTTCTGGATCACCAGCAGCGTGGCGTGGCCGAGGCCGGATACCGCCAGGGTCAGCAGTACAAAGATGGCGATGAAGATCAACGTGAGTACGGGGGCGCTTTTCGCCTCTACCGCCGAACCGAACAGGATCGAACACAAGGACAGCAACACAAAGGCGGCCGTGGTGGTGTTGACGGTTTCCCAACCCAGGCGCGACATCAGCGAGACCACCGTCGGGCCGATATTGCCGCGTACGCCAAAGATAGCGCGGGATAACGTCAGGCTGGGCGCGCGACCACGGCGGCCGGCGATGGAGATGATGCCCACTACCGCGAAGGAACCCGCTGCGCCAAGGATTGCGACGATGATCGCCTGCCAGATGGCCAGGCCCCGAAACGCGACCAACGTTGCGCCGAGCGGCAAGCCGAGGATGCTGATATTGGCGGCAAACCATACCCAGAACAGTTGCAGCGGATGGCCGTTGCACTCGCCTTCCGGGACCGGCTCGATACCGCGTGTTTCCAACTGCCCGGCGCTTTGGCCACTAGAGGTGCTGCTCATGAAGGGGTGCTCCTGGTGCCTGTATTGTTGTGGTTGTGGCAGCGAGTCGAATCTTTATGCAGTCTTCCTGACTCAACGCTTTTTAATGTGGGAGCTGGCTTGCCTGCGATTGGGGTGTGTCAACCAGCCCAGCAGCCACTGGAAAACCGCTGTCGCAGGCAAGCCAGCTCCCACATTTAGTTCCGTGTTTATCGCAAGGCCAATAACGCTTGGACCAGCGGCTGCAAGTCCAGGCCATTGACCTGCTTGACCTGCTCGATCAGCGCCTCTGGCCAGCACTGCATCCCCAGGCACGCGCCGAGCATGGCCCCCAGGATCGCGGCGATCGTGTCGGTGTCGCCCCCCAGGCTGGCGGCCAGGCACAGTGCTTCGAAGGCATTCATATCGCCGGACGCGACTTGCTGCGCCAGGGCGAACGACACCACCACCGACTCCTGCGAGGCAACAGACGTCCCGATCAATTCGTAGAGCAAATCGGCAAACAGGGCCTTGTCATCGCTGCCGACACTCAGGGTGCGGGCCCAGCTGATGCGGGTGGAAATGCGTCCACCGGCCACCCAGTGGCCATGGCTTTCAGCCTGCTGGGCAATCTGAATGCCGATGTTCAAGGCTTCGCCCAGGTCCACGCCAGTGATACCGGCGGAGACCACCGCCGCCACGGCCGCGGCACTGGAGATACCCAGGCTGGTGTTATGGGTGACCTGGCAAGCCTGGATCACCGCCTGGATAAACGAGGCTGTCTCGCTGACATCGGCGGCGATGCCCACCGGGGTGATGCGCATGGCCGCACCATTGGTGGTGCCGTAGCGTCCGGACTCTTGCGGCGTATGGCCAGCAAGGATCATATCGATCGCCCGTTTGGTCGACGGCCCGAGCAGGTCCTGGGAACCCTTGGCGCGCATTCCCGCTTCCCAGTCGATCAGGCGCCGGGCAAGCACGGCAGGTTCGATCCGGCCTTGGCCTTGCACCAGCAACTCAGCGACCAGGATGGCCTGCTCGGTGTCATCGGTAATGGAACCGGCGGGCATGTTCGGTGCGATAGGCTGGTCGGCGTCGGCGTCTTCCAGGGCGGTGATGGTTCCGAAGCGCGCTTTCACCTGTTCGCGGCTCAAGGATTGTGTGGGCATACCCAGGGCGTCGCCCAGGGCCAAGCCGTAGAAGGCACCGAGTGCGCGGTCTTCCCGGGTCATTTGGCGGCTCCAAACTGCAGATGCAGGCGAAAGTGCAGCGGGTCGAGCAAACTTTCGACATGCTCCATGAAGCGTTCGCGACGGTCGTAGGTGGTGCGCGAAGCTTTGAGAAATACCGTGCCGGTAGCGCGCCCGAGCAATTGAGCATCTTCATCGCTCAGGGGCTCGGCGCCGATCCACTGGTCGCCTTCGGCGCCCACATAACCGTAGGCCGCCAGGGTGATGGTCAGGGAATCATCGATCAGGCCAATGCGGGGCAGGCTTTCCAGGCCGCCCACTGCGGGCATCAACGAACGCTCCAGAGACACCGCAACGCCATTGGCCGTGTTCCGGCGGCGATCCAGGGCAATAAATTGATCGGTGCCGAAACGGCTGAACAGGTCCGGGCGCGTCACGGCTTCGAAACGCAGCACGTCGGTGCTCACCTGAGCCCCCGTGTCGGCCAGGGCCTGGGCCCAACCGCTGCGTTGGTCGAGGACCATGCCATCAAAGGTGACGATGGAGCCGACACCACTCTGGGTGGCGATATAGTTACGGCGCTTGAGCTCGGCCAGCGCCTCGCGCAACGTGCCACGGCTGACCGCAAACTCCTCGGCCAACTGGTGCTCACCCGGCAATAGCAAACCGTCGGCCATGACCCCGCCTTCGATACGGCGGATGAGCTCGTCGACGACGCGTTTTTTCTTATCAAATCGAACATGTCTAATCATGTACAAATTGATAACCGAAAGCAGGCATTTACAGCAAGGAGATTATTTCAGGGTGAAGGCAAAATCAGCCTCAGGGTTCCAGGCCGATGGGGAAAAACTCCCCTGCACTCCATACGCCAAGCCAGTTCTGACCGTTGATCGGACGAGTCACCGCCAGCTCCACCAATTGGTAGAACACGTTGCGATGCACGAGGGCTTCAAGGTTGGTGCGAACTCGCACGTAGGGTGCAGGTTCCTGGGTGACAGAGTCCGTCACCACCCGCAACGGGTATTCGAGGCCGGCCTCGACCTGCTCGTCGACATTGGTGGTAAAGCGCAATACCTGGCTTTCGCCCTGCCCTTGCACGTCCAGGGTTACCGCCACAAATGGCGCATCGTCAACGCTGATGCCGACTTTTTCTACCGGCGTCACCAGGAAATAATCATCGCCGTCTCGGCGCAGGATATTGGAAAACAGTTTGACCATCGGCTTTCGCCCGATGGGCGTGCCCTGGTAAAACCAGGTGCCGTCGCGGGCGATGCGCATGTCGATGTTGCCGCAGAAATCCGGGTTCCACAGGTGCACCGGTGCCGGCCCCTTGCCCTTGGGCAGTTGGGCCAATAGGTCATTGGCCTTGGCGGAATCGGTCATGGGGCTTCTCCTCAGGTCTACTGATTGCTCATGCCCAGCAAGCCTCGGGCGTATTGCGCCAGGGGGCGGGCAATCAGATCTTGTGGCGATGTGTCGTGGAACGTCAGTAAACCGCCACGACTGCGAATACGTGCAGTATCAATCAAATACTGGGTGCTGGTCTCGATCAACATGACCTGGATCACACCGCTGTCCAGCCCCAGGCGGTCCAGAGCTTGCTGGTCGGTCCACTCATCGGCATTGCCGATACGGTCATCGGCTGCCGCAAAACGGCAATACAGCAGGTAGTGAGCCCCCGCCTCGCGGGCTTCGGCCATGGCCTGCTCGAGACCTTCGGGTTGGCGGGCACGACGGACCATGGGGAAATATTCGACGAAACCGTTGAACGCTTCCTCGGCGACCACGTTGGGTCGCGGGTACGCGCTGCCCGGCGGCACGAAGGCGCCCTGGGCGATAAATACAAAGGAATCCGGCTGTATGCGCACCGAGGCCGTACGCCGGGTGTCGCTATGGTCCAGCAGCCCGGCATCGCTCATCTGATAGCGAGTGCCTTCGGCCATATCGCTGACGGTCATACAACCACTCAGGGCCAACGCCGCCAGCAGTAAAACCAGACTACGCATCCTAATCCTCCAGAAGCCGGTGACGGAAAACCGGCGAATGGGCGTGAGATGCAGGTTCTGCGCCAGCTTGAAGGACAACACGTTGAGGCATGCGCGACCTTAGCCGCCAATGATCTTCATGATTGTCGCGCCGCCCGAAAAGGCCACTTCCTGCTTGTCGCCCAGCGCCTTCATCAACAAGCCCTGCAAGGCCGGCAATGCCTGATGGCGCGGTTGATCAAGCAAGTCACCGACGTAGTGGCGATTGCTTGAGGACAAGCAACCATGCAGCCAGCCCGTGGAGGACAACCGCAACCGCGAACACGTACGACAGAACGGTACACTTTCGTTGGCGATCACGCCGAAGAAGCCTTTGCCCGGTACTTCGTAGCGTACGGCGGTAGCGTCAACGGGCGCGTTGGCTTGCAGGTATTCGTGGCGCTCACCGATCAGGCTGAGCAATTGCTGCAAGCTGACAAATTGCTGGAGGAACGCGTTGGAGTCTTTCGCCAGGTGCCCCATGCGCATCAATTCGATAAAGCGCAACTCGTACCCACGCTCCAGGCAGTAATCAAGCAGAGGCATCACCTGATCCAGGTTCTGGCCACGCAATGGCACCATGTTGACCTTGATCTTGATGCCGGCCGCGCTGGCCTGGTCCATACCATCGAGCACGGTGGCCAGGTCGCCGCCACGGGCGATGCTGCGAAAGGCATCGGCATCCAGGGTATCGAGGGAGACATTGATACGCCGAATGCCGGCATCCACCAGCAACGGCAGTTTGCGCGCCAGCAATTGGCCGTTGGTCGTGAGGCTGATGTCGCTGAGGCCCATTTGCCCTACCGCGTCCATGAACGCTTCCAGCTTGGGGCTCACCAGCGGTTCGCCGCCGGTAATGCGCAAGCGTTCGATGCCCGCCGCTTCAATCAGGTAAGCCACGCCCCGGGCCATGGCCGCGGCCGAGAGTTCGTCCTGGGCAGCCACCAGCCGCTTGCCGTCAGGCACGCAGTAGGTACACGCGTAATTGCAGGCTGAGGTCAGGCTGATCCGCAAATTGCGAAAACGCCTGCCTTGACGATCAACGATCATGGATCACTCCGGCAGAAGATAATTCGGGCGCACTAAAAACTGACTCATAAATCAGCTTTTAGCAAGGTCCTTGCCTGAGTATATTCCTGGGTTAATACCCCTGGCAGTAAATCATTGCCCCATCACTACGGCGAATAACTTACGTAGCCGGGGTCTCATCACCTTTTTCAGGGCCAGGCAGTTCAGTGCTGTGCTTGCGCTTGTTGCCCATGCGCACGCCGATGTCCATCAGGAACTGGAAGAAACCTTCCTGGTCCTCCAGCACATTGCTCCAGAACGGCGAGTGATACAGCGCCACGGCGCCATGCACCAGGGCCCAGGCGGCGCAGTAGTGGAAATACGGCGGCACGTCTTCAAGCTTGCCCTCACTGATACGCCCCTTGATCAGCAGGGTCAGGCGTTCGAAGTTCGAGGCGCGGATCTTGTGCAGCTCCTCGACCATTTCCGGCACCTGGTGCCCCTTGACCACCTTCTCTTCCAGGCGGTCGAACAGGCGGTAGCGCTGCGGGTCACGCATACGGAACTCGAAGTAAGCGCGAGACAGCGCTTCCTTGTCCTTGTCGACATCGGCCGAGTGCAGCAGCTCGTTCAAGTCGCGCTCGTAGTCGAGCATCAGACGCAAGTAGATCTCGGCCTTGGATTTGAAGTGCTTGTAGATGGTGCCCTTGCCGATACCCACGGCATCCGCAATCATCTCTACCGTGACGCTGTCTTCGCCCTGTTCGAGGAATAACTTGAGTGCGGTGTCGAGAATTTCCTGCTCACGGCGGCGAAACTCACGGACCTTACGGGGTTCTTTGTGCATGAGGAAGAAGTCTGCAAAGGTCGGAATAGGGAGGGTTGCGCAGGGCCACAGATACGTGGCGATACGATTTACCCGATGCGAGGGATTATCCCGACTGAACGGTCGTTGGGCAATGTCTATGTGAACCCGCGATGCACTTAACTTTCAATACGCCAACGTTTTTATCGATATCAGTCAGAAATAGACGCACCACCTGAAGCTGCCCACCTGCTCAATGAGAACTCAAGCTAAGCGGGCGTATTCCAAATCTGTTTAAAAAACGATCAGATCTGACTGGACTGAATCGGATACTGATCAATACTTCAACTGTCGCCGCGACATCTCCCCCAAGTGACGCGACGACCTGGGTACCGACGGACTGCGTGCCCTTGTTTTACTCCTAATGGTCTTAGCCCGGATTCACCCCCCAGAACCCGGGTTTTTTTTGCCTGCGATTCAGCCGTACTATCCGGCTACATGGGCCAACGGAAACAGGCGTTTGAAGTTTTCGGTGGTCTGCTCGGCGAAGCGCTCGTACGACTCGCCGCGCAGCATCGCCAAGTAATCGGCCACGTCACGCACATATTCAGGCAGGTTTGGCCTGCCGCGATGGGGAATAGGTGCCAGGTACGGCGAGTCGGTTTCCACCAGCAGGCGATCGGCTGGCACTTGGCGAGCCACGTCGCGCAGCGCGTCGGCGTTGCGAAAGGTGACGATACCCGACAGGGAAATATAGAACCCCAGGTCCAGAGCAGCCTTGGCCATGTCCCAGTCTTCGGTAAAACAATGCAACACACCGGCCTGCGGCAGCGCGGCTTCGCGCAGCAAGGTCAAGGTATCGGCGCGGGCACCCCGGGTGTGGACGATCACCGGCTTGCCGGTCTGCCGGGCGGCTTGCAAGTGCAGGCGGAAAGAGGCCTGCTGCAACTCGGCGGCTTCAGGCTCGTAGTGGTAGTCCAGGCCGGTTTCGCCAATGGCCACCACCCGTGGATGGTTGAGTTCGCCCAATAGCCAATCCAGAGCCGGGGCTTCGCCGGGCTTGAGGTCCAGCGGGTGGATGCCCACCGAGCAATCCACATCGGCGTAGCGATCAGCCAGGGCTTTGACGTCACCGGCGTTTTCAGCGCTGACGCCGATGCACAGAAAGTGCCCTACCCCACGCTGGCGTGCAGCTTCAAGGGCGGCGTCGAGGGAACCGCCGTGCTGGGCAAGGTCAAGGCGATCAAGATGGCAATGGGAATCTACGAGCATAGGAAGTCAGGGCTTAATTCACGAAAAGGGTCTGGCCAACCATACACCTGTCGGCCCCGGAAATTAACGGCGCCCGAGCAGGCCAACCCACTGCACCAGCAGCGCCTCAAGCAACAGCACGCGGTTGAGGTTGGCCTTGCCGAGTACCTTCTGGCGCTGAGCAAGAATCCAGTCCTGGATGTTCAGCACTTTGTCCTGGGCACTTTTCTGCGCGAGGTATTGCACCACCTTGCGCATATCCGCCAGGCCAAGGCCGTTTTCATCCTGGGTCAGTTGGTAGCGCAGGATCAGGCTGGACCAGTCGCAGAACCAGTCGAACAACAGCAGCAGGGGAATATCCTTCCAGGCGCTTTCGGCCAGTTGCGTGGCGGACAGCTCCTGCTTGAGCAGCTTCTTCACACTCTCCACAACCAGTGCCCGTTGCTCACGCACGCCCTGGGCTTGCAGCTTCACAGCTGCCAGGGGTGAACCGGCCGCCAGGGTCAACAGCTCGACCTGTTCCTGCTCGGTGCACTCCGGCAACGCCTGCGCCAGCCATTGCAGGCTCATGGCCTCGCTCGGCAACGGGCACGCCTGCTGTACGCAGCGGCTGCGAATCGTCGGCAACAAACGGCTGGACTGATGGCTCACCAGCAACAGCACGGTGTCGCCGGACGGTTCTTCAAGGCTTTTGAGCAAGGCGTTGGCGGCGTTGATGTTCATCGCCTCGACTGGCTCGATCAGCACCACTTTGCGCCCGCCCATCTGCGCGGTCTGCACTACGAAGCTGACGAGGTCGCGTACCTGGTCGACCTTGATCGCCTTGTCGGCTTCCTCGGGCTCCAGCACATAGTTGTCCGGGTGACTGCCAGCCTTGAGCAGCAGGCAGGATTTGCACTCGCCACACGCCTGCAGATTGACCGGGTGCTGGCACAACAGGCTAGCCATCAAGCGCTCGGCGAGGTGACGTTTACCGATGCCCACGGGCCCATGCAGCAAATAGGCATGGGCGTGCTGGGCACGACCGGCCAGTTGCTGCCACAGGCTGTCCTGCCACGGGTAGGACTCAGCCACGAGTGCGCTCCAGCAGAGTCGGCAACAGCGCATCGATGGCCTGTTGCACCTGGTTCAACGGCTGCGCCGCATCGAGCAGGTGATAACGCGCCGGCTCAGCCTTGGCGCGCTGCAGGAAAGCGCTGCGCACCGCGTCGAAAAATACCGGGCCTTCCAGTTCGAAACGATCCAGGCGACCGCGAGCGCTGGCGCGGGCCATGCCCACTTCCACGGGCAGATCGAACAGCAGGGTCAAATCCGGACGCACATCGCCCTGTACGAAGGTTTCAAGGGTGGCGATACGCTCTACTGACAAGCCTCGGCCACCGCCCTGGTAGGCGTAGGTGGAATCCGTGAACCGATCACAAATCACCACGGCGCCGCGTGCCAGCGCGGGGCGAATCACTTCGGCCAGGTGTTGGGCTCGGGCGGCAAATACCAGCAGCAGCTCGGTGTCCGGGTTCATTGGCTCATCACCCGGGGCCAACAGCACTTCGCGTATACGCTCGGCCAGCGGCGTACCGCCCGGCTCGCGGGTCAGCACCACTTCGACGCCCTGCGCACGCAGGCGCTCGGCCAGGTAGTCGCGGTTCGTGCTTTTACCGGCACCTTCCGGGCCTTCCAGGGTAATAAACAAGCCAGTCACAGGCAGTCCTTAGTCAGAGTCATTGCGGGCTTTGCGGCGCGGTACTGTCCGGCGCGGGCTCAATCGGTGCCTCGGCAGGTGCGGTTGCATCTTCCAGCGGTTTCACCACCGGCGCCGGGCTGGAGCGGTAATCGCCACGCCGCTTGAGCTGGAACTCGCGCACGGCGGCATTATGGGCATCCAGGTTATCCGAGAAAATATGGCTACCGTCGCCACGGGCGACAAAATACAGGCTGCTGCCCGGCACCGGGTTCAGCGCTGCATGGATCGCCTCGCGACCGACCATCGCAATAGGCGTGGGCGGCAGGCCGGCGATCATATAGGTGTTGTAGGGGTTGGCTTCCTTGAGGTGGGCGCGGGTCAACTTGCCGTTGTAGCGCTCACCCAGGCCGTAAATCACGGTGGGATCAGTCTGCAGCATCATGCCGATCTTCATGCGGCGCACGAACACACCGGCAATCTGCCCACGCTCTTGCGGCACGCCGGTCTCCTTTTCCACCAGGGACGCCATGATCAGTGCCTGATAAGGGTCGGTGTACGGCGCATCGTCGGCACGCTTGCTCCACTCCTGGGCGAGCACATCGTCCAGGCGGTTGTAGGCTTTTTTCAGGAATTCGACATCGGTCATGCCGCGTACAAAACGGTAGGTGTCAGGGAAGAAACGCCCTTCCGGAAACTCACCCGCATGGCCGAGCTTGTCCATCACTTCGCTGTCAGTCAGGCCAGGAAGGGTCTGAACGATTTTTTCATGCTTGGCCAGGGCGGTGCGCACCTGGCGGAAATTCCAGCCCTCCACCAGGGTCAGGCTGTATTGCACCACCTCGCCGCGCTGCCACAGGCCGATCAAGCCTTCGGCAGTGAGGCCGGGTGTCATGCGGTATTCGCCGCTGTGCAGTGGCTGGCCTTCAAGGTTGAAGCGCCAGTACAGGCGTAACCAGAATGCATCGTCGAGTACACCGTCGGCTTCCAGACGATTGAAAGTACCCGTCGGGGTAGCGCCAGCCGGCACGTCGAGCAACTGCTCCTGGGGCAGCTTCAGGGGCTGCTTGAGGGCAGAGTCGAGTTTCCAGGCCGAAAAGCCCACGAGCAACGCTGCCGAGACCAGGCTGATCTGCAGCAGTAACACCAGTTTTCGTATCAACTCAAATATCCAATAGCGCGCGAACAATACCCTGCAGTTTACGGGTGAGCGGCCCAACCGGCCAGCTCATCGCAGCGCATCCACGCACCGGCCAAATGCCATATACGCTGTTGCAGACAAAGACTTCATCGGCCTGCTGCAACTGCTCAATATTGATGTCGGCCACGACCACCGGGACGCCCAGCGCATGTGCCTGGGCCAGCAGTTCGGCGCGCATCACCCCGGCCACGCCGCAACGGGTCAGATCAGCGGTTAGTAACAAGCCGTTGCGCACCAGGAACAGGTTGCTGAACACGCCTTCGATCACCCGCCCGGACATATCCAGCATCAGGCCTTCGGCATGTTCGGTATCTTGCCATTCGGCACGGGCGATCACTTGCTCCAGGCGGTTGAGGTGCTTGAGACCGGCCAGCAGCGGCTGCTCAGCCAAGCGCGTGGTACAGGGGAACAGGCGGATGCCTTCGATTGCATGGGCGGGCGGGTAAATAGCGGGCGCACTGCCCTGCAAGATACGACGCACCGGGGCGCCAGGGTTGATGCCATAACCGCGCAGGCTGTCGCCACGGGTGAGGATCAACTTGAGGACACCGTCACCCAGCGCGGCGGCGAAGCCAAGCACTTCGTTGCGAATCAACCCGTGATCGGCCACCAGTGCCAAGCGCCTGCAACCCTCTTCCAGGCGTTGCAGGTGACGGTCGAGCAGCAACGGCTGCCCGGCCTTGACGGCGATGGTCTCGAATATCCCATCGCCATACGCCAGGCCACGATCTTTCAGGGGCACGCTGCCCGCCGGCTGACCGTCGACCCAGCTGTGCATCACTCGGCAAACCGGCGGAACACCAGGGAGCCGTTGGTGCCACCAAACCCGAACGAGTTGGAGATCACCACGTCGATCGGCATCGGTTGCGCTTCGTGGGGCACGAAGTTCAGGTCGCAGCCTTCGTCCGGCTCATCAAGGTTGATGGTCGGCGGAGCGACCTGATCCTTGATCGCCATTACACTGAAGATCGCCTCGACCGCGCCCGCCGCACCCAACAGGTGGCCGGTCATGGACTTGGTGGAGCTGACGGCCAGCTTGTAGGCATGTTCACCGAACACCGACTTGATGGCTTCAGCTTCCGCCAGGTCGCCGGTCGGCGTCGAAGTACCATGGGCGTTGATGTACTGCACCTGGTCAGGGTTGACCTTCGCATCGCGCAGTGCATTGGTGATGCAGCGCGCAGCACCGGCACCGTCGGACGGTGGCGACGTCATGTGATAGGCATCGCCGCTCATGCCAAAGCCGATCAACTCGGCGTAGATGGTGGCGCCACGCGCCTTGGCGTGCTCCAACTCTTCCAGCACCAGGGCACCGGCGCCGTCAGACAGCACGAAGCCATCACGGCCCTTGTCCCACGGACGGCTGGCTCGGGTGGGCTCGTCATTGCGGGTCGACAACGCACGGGATGCACCGAAGCCACCCATGCCCAGGCCGCAGGCGGCCATTTCAGCGCCACCTGCGATCATCACATCCGCTTCGTCATAAGCGATGTTGCGCGCCGCCATGCCGATGCAGTGGGTGCCCGTGGTGCACGCCGTTGCGATGGCGTAGTTAGGCCCTTGTGCACCCAGGTGGATGGACAGGAAGCCGGAAATCATATTGATGATCGAGCCGGGCACGAAGAACGGTGAAATTCGACGCGGGCCGGAATCGTGCAGCGTGCGGCTGGTTTCTTCGATATTGGTCAAACCGCCAATCCCCGAACCCATGGCCACGCCGATGCGGTCACGGTTGGCGTCGGTGACTTCCAGGCCGGCGTTGCGCACCGCCTGAAAACCGGCTGCCAAGCCGTATTGAATGAACAGGTCGAGCTTGCGGGATTCTTTGATCGAGAGATATTCCTCGACATTGAAGCCCTTTACCGAGCCGCCAAAACGGGTGGAATAGGCAGAAAGGTCTGTGTGTTCGATCAGACCAATACCACTGCGGCCAGCCAGAATGCCCTGCCAACTGCTCGGCACATCCGTACCCAGTGGCGACAACATACCCATACCGGTGACTACGACGCGTCTACGCGACACAGCACTCTCCTTTTTCTAATGACGACACTTCGATTCGCAGCTTACTTTTCATCACCGCCTAAAGAAAAAACCGCACGCCGTTACAGCAGTGCGGTTTTTCCCTGACAGCAAGCGACGACTACAAACTATTACGCCTGGTGGCTGGTAACGTAGTCGATGGCAGCTTGAACAGTAGTGATTTTTTCAGCTTCTTCGTCCGGGATTTCGGTCTCGAATTCCTCTTCCAGAGCCATCACCAGCTCAACGGTGTCAAGGGAATCGGCACCCAAGTCTTCTACGAAGGAAGCAGTGTTGACCACTTCTTCTTCCTTAACGCCCAGTTGCTCGGCAACGATTTTCTTGACGCGCTCTTCGATGGTGCTCATACCTTGTTTAACTCCTAATGGACAAATTCAGGCAGCTGGCCAGTGGGTAAGTGTATAGAAAGCCATTTCAGCTTTTCAACTGAAAGCTTCACCCTGTACCCGGTCGGCCACCTGCCTATAAATTAAGTTGCAGCTTTATAACGGATTTTAGACAGCTCGTATGACATTTTTTTGAAGCGATCCGTCACAATTTAACTCATGTACATCCCGCCGTTCACCGGGATTGTAGCCCCAGTCACGTATGCCGCACCGTCGGATGCCAGGAAAGTGACCACATTCGCGATCTCTTGAGCCTGGCCCAGACGGCCCAGCGGAATCTGCGTCAGCAACGCTTCACGCTGTGCTTCCGGCAGTTCGCGGGTCATATCGGTGTCGATGAACCCTGGGGCCACCGAGTTGACCGTAATCGACCGCGAACCGACTTCACGTGCCAGTGCACGGCTGAAACCTTCCAGACCGGCCTTGGCGGAAGCGTAGTTTACTTGGCCTGCGTTGCCCATGGCACCCACTACGGAGCCAATATTGATAATTCGGCCCCAACGCGCCTTGGTCATGCCGCGCAAAACACCCTTGGACAGGCGGAACAGACTGTTCAGGTTGGTATCGACCACGTCGTACCACTCGTCGTCTTTCATGCGCATCATCAGGTTGTCACGGGTGATACCGGCGTTGTTCACCAGAATCGCCGGCGCACCGAACTGTGCAGTGATCTCGGCCAATACGGCAGCCACGGACTCATCGCTGGTCACATTCAGCTCAAGGCCGGTGCCCTGCACGCCGTTTTCCTTCAGGGTCGCGGCGATACGCTCGGCGCCCGAGGCGGAAGTGGCGGTGCCGATCACAACGGCGCCCTGACGGCCCAGCTCCAGGGCGATGGCCTGGCCAATGCCACGGCTAGCGCCGGTAACCAGTGCAACTTTACCTTGCAGACTCATGCAGGCTTCTCCTAAGTACGGGATTCAGGCCAGTGCCGCGCGAGCGGCAGCGAAGGCTTCAGGGGTATTGAGGTTGGCGGTCGACACACCGTCGGCGCAGCGCTTGTTCAGGCCGGCCAGGACTTTGCCCGGGCCGCACTCGACCAACTCGTTGGCGCCGTTGGCAGCCAGGGTCTGGACCGATTCAACCCAGCGCACCGGCTTGTACAGTTGCTCCAGCAGGTCGCGCTTGAGGGTGTCGAGGTCGGCAGCCACGGCCGCGCTGACGTTCTGCACCAGCGGGATCTGCGGCGCCTGCCAGTTGATGGCCGCGATAGACTCGGCAAAGCGCTCGGCAGCCGGGCGCATCAGTTCGCAGTGGGACGGCACGCTCACCGGCAACGGCAGTGCACGCTTGGCACCCCGGGCCTTGCAGCCTTCGATGGCGCGCTCAACAGCCGCCTTGGCGCCGGCGATCACCACCTGCCCCGGGGAGTTGAAGTTCACCGCGCTGACCACCTCACCTTGCGCCGCTTCGGCGCAGGCCTCGATTACCACCGCATCATCCAGGCCCAGGATCGCGGCCATGCCGCCCTGCCCGGCCGGAACGGCTTCTTGCATCAACTGGCCACGACGCTCGACCAGCTTGACCGCTTCACCAAGGGTCAGACTGCCCGCCGCCACCAGGGCGCTGTATTCGCCCAGGCTGTGCCCGGCAACAAATGCCGGACGCGCCCCACCTTCTGCCAGCCACAAGCGCCACAGGGCGATCGAAGCGGTCAGAATGGCCGGCTGGGTTTTATCGGTTTGATTGAGCTGCTCTTCCGGCCCCTGCTGGGTCAGCGCCCACAGGTCGTAACCCAGGGCATCGGAAGCTTCCTTGAAGGTATCCAGGACCAGCGGGTATTGCGCGCCCAGCTCGGCCAACATGCCGAGGGACTGCGAACCCTGCCCTGGAAAGACGAATGCGAGGGATGTAGACATGTAACAAGCCCCTAATGATCTGGTCGTCAAAAATGCGCACTCCAACGGTGGGAGCGCGCGAAACTGACAGATTGGATGGTCAATTGAACTGGCCGGTCACATTTAAGCACTCCCGGGCCAATTCGCCTAAGGCAACAGATCCTCAAGACGGCCGTGCAGGCGTTGCGGCAGGCTTTCCTGTATCTCGATCAACGCCCGCGCAATCGCACTTTGAAACCCCTGCACGCCGGCCGAGCCGTGGCTTTTGACCACAATGCCCTGCAAGCCGAGAAAGCTCGCACCGTTGTGCCGTGCCGGTGCCAGGTCGGCCTGCAAGCGGCGCATCAACGGCAGCGCCAGGGCACCGACCATGCGCGATACCAGGCTCTGCTTGAACAAGGCTTCGATACGCGTGGCAATCATGGTTGCCAAGCCCTCGCTGGACTTGAGCAGGATGTTGCCGACAAACCCGTCACACACCACCACGTCGGCTTCGCCACGGTACAAGCCGTCACCTTCGACAAAACCTATGTAGTTCAAGCCCGGCGCGCCTTGCAACAACGTGGCGGCCAGCTTGACCTGCTGGTTGCCCTTGATGTCCTCGGTACCGATATTCAGCAGGGCGACCCTTGGCCGGGCTACGCCCAGCGCTTCGGCGGCCACCGAGCCCATTACGGCGAACTGCAACAGGTGCTCGGCACTGCAATCGACATTGGCGCCCAAGTCCAGCAACTGGCAATAGCCCTTCTGCGTCGGGATCGCCGCCACCATCGCCGGGCGGTCGATACCCGGCAAGGTCTTGAGCACATGCCGCGACAAGGCCATCAACGCCCCCGTATTACCCGCACTGACACAGGCTTGCACCTTGCCATCACGCAGCAGCTCAAGGGCCACACGCATTGAAGAGTCGGGCTTGCCGCGCAAGGCTGCGGCCGGCTTTTCATCCATGCCGATGGTTTCGCTGGCAGGGGTAATGGTCAAGCGCGCGCGATCCACCGCCGGATGGCTGGCAATCAGTTCTTCAAGAAGGGTAGGTTGACCGACGAGGGTCAGGTGCAGCGAGGGCGTAGCAGACAGGCTGGCAATGCAGGCCTGAACAATGCTGCGGGGACCGAAGTCCCCGCCCATTGCGTCAATCGCGATGACTTGGGCAGACAAGTGATTACTCGTCAGCGCCCTTGTCGATCACTTTACGGCCACGGTATACGCCTTCTGGCGATACGTGGTGACGCAGGTGAACTTCACCAGTGGTCTTTTCCACGGACAGGGTGCTAGCCTCGAGAGCGTCGTGCGAACGGCGCATGTCACGGGCGGAGCGGGATTTTTTGTTCTGCTGAACAGCCATAATTGATTAACTCCTAAACGTTTGGGTCACGCTTTAACTGCGCCAATACACTGAACGGGTTGGACCGCGTTACCTCGTCCTCGCTCGGCTCGGCCTCGTCATCGAGACCCTCCGGCTGCTGGCATTCTTCCGGATGATGAGCAGGCACAATGGGCAAGGCGAGCAAAAGCTCCTCCTCGATCAGTGCATGCAGATCCAATGGATCTTCGCCCAGTTCCAGCACGTCATAACCTTTCGGCAACGACTGGGTATTCGCACCCTCTTTCACCACAGCATAACTGCATTCGCTGTGGATCGGCAGGGTGACCAGCTCAAGACAACGCTGGCAAACCATTTTGACTTCGGTGTCGATAAAGCTGTGGATTACCACAGACTTACGTTCATCTCGTTCAAAAACGAATTTAGCCTGCACCGTACCGACAGTGTCGGAAAGCGGGTCGCAGAGTCTCTCCAAATCGGCCAGCAGCACTTCACCTTGAAGGGTGGTGCCACGATCAGCCAATTTGCGCGGGTCAACGTGAGGTGGAATCGGGTCATTCAACATAGGCGCAGCATTATAGGGATGCACCCAGCCATGTCAAAGGAAATTCAGCCCTGTGCGTCAGCCGGTCGCGTCGCTAGAATCGGTGACTGCCTTGAGGAGACGTATATGCTGCCTTTATTACTCGCGTCCAGCTCGGTTTATCGCCGGGAATTACTGAGCCGCCTGCACCTGCCTTTCACCTGCAGCTCGCCGGATATCGACGAAAGCCACCGCCCGGACGAATCCGCCATCGAACTGGTAAAGCGCCTGGCCGAAGAAAAAGCCCGCGCCCTCGCCGCCAGCCATCCTGGCCATTTAATCATTGGCTCTGACCAGGTCGCTGCACTGGAAGGCCGGATCATCGGCAAGCCTCACACCTTTGAAAACGCCCGCGAACAGTTGTTGGTGGCCAGTGGCAAGCGTGTGAGCTTTCTTACCGGGCTGGCACTGCTCAACAGCAACACAGGGCATTGCCAGGTCGACTGCGTGCCTTTCACGGTAACCATGCGCGAGCTGGATGCAGAGCGTATTGAGCGCTACCTGCGGATCGAGCAGCCCTATGACTGCGCGGGCAGCTTCAAGGCCGAGGGGCTGGGCGTGAGCCTGTTCCAAAGCACCGAAGGGCCGGATGCGACCAGCCTTGTCGGGCTGCCGCTGATTCGGCTGGTGGATATGCTGCTCGCTGAAGGCGTGCAAATCCCTTAAATACACCACCGGCCAAATGTGGGAGGGAGAAAGCCCCCCTCCCACCTTTTGATCTACAGCAGGCTCGGGGTATCAGCGTAGCGTCGGGCCTTGGAAGCCCATGTACAGCGCAAGCTTCTCAGCCACGCTGGCGCCGAGCTTTTTGGAGAAGCGATCAAACGGCGATTCCTCGACCGTAAAATCCACCAACTCCTTCTCGCCAACCACATCCCGCGCCACCGAGCTGGCACTACCCAATCCGTCAATCAAGCCCAGCGGCAATGCCTGCTCGCCCGACCACACCAACCCGGAGAACAACTCCGGATGATCCTTATCCTTCAACCGGTCACCACGGCCCTGCTTGACGCTGGCAATGAACTGGCGATGAGTGGTATCGAGCACGCTCTGCCAAAACGCGGTTTCATCCGCCTTTTGCGGCTGGAAAGGATCCAGGAACGCCTTGTGCTCACCCGAGGTGTAGGTGCGACGCTCCACCCCCAGCTTCTCCATGGTGCCGACAAAACCGTAACCGGCCGCCGTCACACCAATGGAGCCCACCAGGCTGGCCTTATCGGCATAGATCTGGTCAGCGGCACTGGCGATGTAATAAGCCCCCGAGGCGCCCAGGTCGGAAATTACCGCGTAGAGCTTGGTATCCGGATGGAGTGCGCGCAGCCGGCGAATCTCGTCATACACATAGCCCGACTGCACAGGGCTGCCGCCAGGACTGTTGATACGCAGGATCACGCCCTTGACCTTGGGGTCTTCGAAGGCGGCGCGCAGGCTGGTGACGATATTGTCGGCACTCGCGGACTCCTTGTCGGCAATCACACCGCGCACCTCAATCAGGGCGGTGTAGTGACTACCGCGGGTAGCGCTTTTTTCCATATCCATCAGCGGACTGAACAGCGCCAGCATCCCAAGCAGGTAAACAAAGGTCAGCAGCTTGAAAAAAATCCCCCAGCGCCGCGAACGACGCTGTTCCTGGACACTGGCCAGGAGGGTCTTCTCCAGCAGCTTCCAGCTTTTATCATCACTGCTTTCGGCCTTTTCGGGCGCTTTCCACTCGTCACTCATGCCATCAACCCCAGCAAAGACTTATCGGGCCCGGCTGAGCCAGGCCTGCAATTCAGAAAAATGATCAATCGTGAGCCTCGGCTCGTATTGCTGCAACGCCTCGGCAGCCTGGGCGCCATAGCTGACCGCCACGCTGTCCATGCCAGCATTGCGCGCCATCATCAGGTCGAAAGACGCATCACCCACCATCAATGCCTGGCGCGGCGATACACCGCAATGATCCAGGATCTGCTCCAGCATCAGAGGATGGGGCTTGCTGGCGGTTTCATCAGCCGCACGGGTAATGTCGAAATAGTCTTCCCAGCCATGCGCCTTGAGCACCCGATCCAGCCCGCGACGGGCTTTTCCGGTGGCGACCGCCAGCTGAAAGCCCTCGGCACGCAAAGCCTCCAGCGACTGCACCACACCGTCGAACAGCGGCGAAGGCTCGGCCTCCAGCGCAATGTAGTGATCGGCATAGTGCTCGCGGAACGCTATCAGCTCGTCGTCGGCAATTTGCGGGTAAAGCGTGCGGATTGCTTCAGGCAAGCCCAGGCCAATGATGCCCTTGACCGCGATGTCGCTGCACAACTCAAAACCCGAGCGAGTCGAAGCCATATGCATCGACTCGACAATCCGACCAATGGAATCGCACAGCGTCCCATCCCAATCGAAGATCAGCAGTTTGTAGTCAAGGTGCGACACTCAAACGCTCCACGGTCTTGGCCCACATCTCGTCGACCGGCGCCTGCAATTTCAGCTCGCCACCATCGGGCAGCGGCACAGTGAGCATGTAGGCGTGCAGGAACAGACGCTTACCGCCCAGATCGCGGATCTCCTTGGAGAAACCCTCATCACCGTACTTGGTGTCACCGGCAATGCAGTGCCCCGCGTGCAGGGTGTGCACGCGTATCTGGTGAGTACGACCAGTGACGGGTTTGGCTTCGACCATGGTGGCGAAGTCGCCGAAGCGGCGCAGTACCTTGAACAGGGTCAGGGCTTCTTTGCCCTCCTCGTCCACCTCGACCATACGCTCACCGGAACGCAGGTTGCTCTTTTGCAGCGGTGCACGAACGCTCTTGATCGAGCTGGCCCAATTGCCACGCACCAGCGCCATGTAGCGCTTGTCCACACCGTCGCCACGCAGGGCGGTGTGCAGGTGGCGCAACATGCTGCGCTTCTTGGCGATCATCAACAGGCCGGAGGTGTCACGGTCCAGGCGATGGACCAGCTCCAGCTCCTTGGCATCCGGGCGCAACTGGCGAAAGGCTTCGATCACGCCGAAGTTCAGGCCACTGCCGCCGTGAACTGCGATGCCGCACGGCTTGTTGATCACGATCAGTTTGTTGTCTTCGAAGACAATCGAGGCTTCCAGGCGCTGCAACAGCCCCTGGGCCAGGGGCACAGGCTCGTCGCGCTCAGGCACGCGCACGGGCGGCACACGGACGATATCGCCCGCCTGCAACTTGTACTCAGGCTTGATCCGCCCCTTGTTCACGCGCACTTCGCCTTTACGCAAAATGCGGTAAATCAAGGTCTTGGGCACGCCTTTGAGCCGGGCCAGGAGAAAATTGTCGATGCGTTGGCCGGCATATTCCGGCGAGACCTCAAGCAGCTGGACGCTGGGGGTCGGGGGGGTGGTAGTCGTCATGGCCGCGATGATAACAATTTTTTATGGAATTGAAGCACTTAATCATTGCTGCTATAGTCGCGAACGCCGCCAAAAGCGGCCTGGGCAGAGGACATGCGGCAAATTGCCGGCCCTGACCATCGCAATTCATCAGGACGCGAGGCCGTCCTACGGGGCTTCGGCCACCTTGGAAGGCTCGGGATTGTAACAAGCGCAGGTGACATGAGGCCTGAAGCGAGTGCAAAAAGCAGAGTGAATACTCGCGTTTTGCGCCGATATTTACGGCCAGTTCACAAAGTGCAGTCAGTCTTGAGCCAGACCATGGCAGATGCTTCGGAAACAACGCCTGTTAAGAGCTGAGTGAGAGCGCAGTCGCCCACACCTAGTCTTGTTTAGCCATGAGCGTGGACTCCCCATTGGAGCCCACGGTAAATGCCAACCCGCTGCGGATTCTGCGCGCGGCAGCACCCGAATTATCAGGGATACGTGTAGGGTGGAGATGCACAACCGTCGGACTGTGTAGCACTAGGCTTGTTTCAGACGCTTCATCTCGTCCACAGTCGCCGGTTGATTCCTCCTCCTGACCTTAGCTTTTGTTGAAGTGGTGCCTTTGTCACCACCGCTAACGAGCAGGACGCGTCCGTCGCGATACCGGCCCAATTGGCAGGTTTTGCTGGACACTGGAGTGGCCAACCACTCTTGACGCACCTGACACCGACCGTGAGAAGTCGTGTGTGCCGAACGCCGTTTCCGGCAGCCCGGAAACCGACGGTACAACATGAAAAGAATGCTGATTAACGCGACTCAACCCGAAGAGTTGCGTGTTGCACTGGTAGATGGCCAACGCCTCTACGACCTGGACATCGAATCCGGTGCACGCGAGCAAAAGAAGGCCAACATCTATAAAGGCCGTATTACTCGCATCGAACCAAGCCTTGAGGCTGCCTTTGTCGATTTCGGCTCCGAGCGCCACGGCTTCCTGCCCCTCAAAGAAATCTCCCGCGAATACTTCAAGAAAGCCCCCGAAGGCCGCGTGAACATCAAGGACGTCCTGAGCGAAGGCCAGGAAGTCATCGTCCAGGTCGAGAAAGAAGAACGTGGCAACAAGGGCGCCGCCCTGACCACCTTCATCAGCCTCGCTGGCCGTTACCTGGTCCTGATGCCGAACAACCCGCGTGCCGGCGGTATTTCCCGTCGCATCGAAGGCGAAGAGCGCAACGAACTGCGCGAAGCGCTGAACGGCCTGATCGCACCGGCCGACATGGGCCTGATCGTTCGCACTGCAGGCCTGGGCCGCAGCAGCGAAGAAATGCAGTGGGACCTCGACTACCTGCTGCAACTGTGGACCGCTATCAAGGAAGCGTCCCTGGATCGTTCCGCGCCATTCCTGATCTACCAGGAAAGCAACGTGATCATCCGCGCCATCCGCGACTACCTGCGCCAGGACATCGGCGAAGTGCTGATCGACAGCGTTGAAGCCCAGGACGAAGCCCTGACCTTCATCCGCCAGGTGATGCCGCAGTACGCCAGCAAGATCAAGCTGTACGAAGACAGCGTTCCGCTGTTCAACCGTTTCCAGATCGAAAGCCAGATCGAGACCGCCTTCCAGCGCGTGGTCGAACTGCCTTCCGGCGGCTCCATCGTCATCGACCCGACCGAAGCCCTGGTGTCCATCGACATCAACTCGGCGCGCGCCACCAAAGGCAGCGACATCGAAGAAACCGCCCTGCAGACCAACCTGGAAGCGGCTGAAGAAATCGCCCGCCAGCTGCGCCTGCGTGACATCGGCGGCCTGATCGTGATCGACTTCATCGACATGACCCCTGCCAAGAACCAGCGCGCCGTGGAAGAGAAAGTCCGCGAGTGCCTGGAAGCCGACCGTGCCCGCGTACAAGTGGGCCGTATCTCGCGCTTCGGCCTGCTGGAAATGTCCCGTCAGCGCCTGCGCCCGTCCCTGGGTGAGAGCAGCGGTATCGTGTGCCCGCGTTGCAACGGCACCGGCATCATCCGTGACGTTGAATCGCTGTCCCTGGCAATCCTGCGCCTGATCGAAGAAGAAGCCCTGAAAGACCGCACCGCCGAAGTTCGCGCACAAGTGCCGATTCCGGTTGCCGCCTTCCTGCTCAACGAAAAACGCAACTCGATCACCAAGATCGAACTGCGCACCCGTGCTCGTATCGTCATCCTGCCGAACGATCACCTCGAGACGCCGCACTTCGAAGTACAGCGCCTGCGTGATGACAGCCCGGAAGCCCATAGCGGGCAGTCCAGCTATGAAATCGCTGCTGCCGCGGCCGAAGTGGAAGAAGTTCAGCCAGCCGCCGCGACCCGCACCCTGGTTCGCCAGGAAGCCGCCGTCAAGACTGCACCGGCACGTGCCAACGCACCGGTCCCGACCGAAGCCGCCGCACCGGTTGCCGCACCGGCCGCCCTGCCTGAGCCAAGCCTGTTCAAGGGCCTGGTGAAGTCGCTGGTCAGCCTGTTCGCCACCAAGGAAGAGCCTGCCGCCCCGGTTGTGGTTGAAAAGCCTGCCACCGAGCGCCCGGCGCGCAACGAAGAGCGTCGCAACGGCCGCCAGCAGAGCCGCAACCGCAACGGCCGCCGTGACGAAGAACGCAAGCCACGCGAAGAACGCGCCCCCCGTGAAGAGCGCGCTCCTCGCGAAGCCCGTGAAGAAGCCCCGGCCGTAGCCCGTGAAGAACGTGCACCGCGTGAAGAGCGCGCACCACGTACCCCGCGTGCTCCGCGCGAAGATCGCAAGCCGCGTGGCGAGCGTGAAGAGCGTGTGCGTGAACTGCGCGAGCCGCTGGATGCGGCACCTGCCGTCGCTGCTGCCACTGCCGCAACCACCGAAGAACGCCCGGCGCGCCAGCCGCGTGAAGAGCGTGCCCCACGTGAAGAGCGCCAGCCGCGCCCGCCGCGTGAAGAGCGTCAACCACGCGCCGAGCAAGCCGCTGCCGCCAGCGAAGAAGAAGTACTGACCGGCGAAGAGCAACTGCAGGAAGACGGCCAGGACAACGCCGAAGGCGATCGTCCACGCCGCCGCTCCCGTGGCCAGCGTCGTCGCAGCAACCGTCGTGAGCGTCAGCGTGACGCCAACGGCAACGTGATCGAAGGCTCGGAAGAAGCCGGCGAAAACGCAGAAGCGGCCAGCAACGAACCAACGGGCGCCGAACTGGCTGCCGGCTTGGCCGTTACCGCTGCCGTCGCCAGCTCGGTCATCAGCGCACCTGCGCAAGCCCAGGCTCACGAGCAAGCCGAGCGTGCTACCGCCGCTGTCGAAGAAACTGCTGCCGTAGAAACACCCGTTGTCCAGACCCCAGTGGTTGAAGCGCCGGTTGTGGAAGCGCCAGTTGTTGAAGCCACGACCCCTATCGAAGCCCCAGTGGTTGCGCAAGTGGAAGTTGCTCCGGTTCGCGACGCACAGCCAGAAACCGAAGTGGTTGCTGTTGAGCCCGCACCGGTTATCGAGCCTGCGCCAGTGGTTGAACTGGCTGTAGAAACACCGGTTGCCGAAGAAGCCGCCCCGGTTGTGCGTGAAGTTCGCGAAGAACAGACCGCCTTCCAGTGGACCGCTGAGCCAGCTGCCCCGGTTGAAGCGCCAACGCCTGCCCCTGCGGTAGAAGAAGCGCCGACGCCGGTTGCTGAAGTCGTCGCCGAGCCAGCCCCAGTGGTTGAGCCGACGCCGGTTGTGGAGCCCGCACCCGTGGTTGAAGTTGAAGCCCCAGTGGTTGCCGAAGTGGCTGCCCCAGTGGTTGAAGCTGCACCTGCCAGCGCCCTTACCGAAAATGGCCGTGCGCCGAACGACCCGCGTGAAGTGCGTCGTCGTCGCAAGGAAGCCGAAGCAGCTGCCGCAGCGGCTGCCCAGGCGGTAGAGCACAAGGCCGTGGAAGAAGAGCCTAAACCCCTCGTCTGATTCCATCCGCCACTAAAAAGCCCCGCCTGAGCAATCAGGCGGGGCTTTTTTATGGCTACTTGGAATGCCAGCTCCCACACTTAACCTGCAGTAAAACTCAACCGTTGCGGCACATCGACATCCCAAAGCACACCAGGATCATCTACCTGCACCTCTCGCACCTGTGTTTGTGCAAACAACGGCTTGGCCCCACGATCCCCACTCAGAGCCATCAGGGCCGGCCCAAACGTGTGATCGAAAGCCACCGGGTGCCCATACTGCCCGGCAGATACCGGCACAGTGATGCCCTCCACGCTGGCAATAACCCGCTCGATACTCGATGACTGGATAAACGGCATATCCCCCAACACCACCAGCCACCCATCCGCTGCACCGCTGGCCTTGACCGCGGCCGCAATGCTGTCGCCCATCCCGCTCGAGTCCAGCAGTACAACCTGACAGCCATAAGCCTCTGCCAGGCGGATAACCTCCCCGCGCCCCGGCGACGTCACCAGCCAGCGCGTTACAACACGCTCAGGCAAGTTGCGCAGCACCTGCTCGATGACCGGCCGGATAACGCCATCCAGCCCCACGCAAGCAGCCAGTAACTTGTCTTGATCCGCCCCGGCTTCGGCGCGAAAGCGACTGCCCTGCCCCGCTGCCAGCACAATCGCTGTAACGGTCACTGCGCCGCTACCGCCAGGGGCTTTTTCTGCATCGGTGCCACGCCGTTCTTGATCGCGACAATTTCCGCCATCAACGACAGGGCAATCTCCGCCGGTGTATGGCTGCCGATATGCAAACCAATCGGCCCGTGCAAGCGCGCAATCGCATCCGCCGACAAGCCCAGCGCCGCCAGGTTCTCCCGGCGCTTCTGGGTATTGACCCGCGAACCCAGGGCGCCGATGTAGAACGCAGCGGAGTTCAGCGCCGTCAGCAGCGCCATATCATCCAAACGCGGATCATGGGTCAGGCAAACGATGGCCGTGCGCTCATCGGTGTGGATGTTCAACACCGCCTCGTCGGGCATACCAGGTACAAAGCGGCCATGTTGCTCTTCCCAGCCGTAGACGAACTCTTCGCGGGGGTCGCAGATCAGCACTTCGAAATCCAGCAAGCGCGCCATTTCGGCGACGTAGCGCGACAGTTGCCCGGCGCCGATCAGCAGCAGCCGCCAGCGCGGGCCGTAAATGGCGCGCAGGCGTTCGCCGTCGAAGCTCACCACATCAGTCTTGCTCGCAGCGCTCAGGGTTACCGCGCCCGTGGCCAGGTTCAATTCACGTGCGACGACCTGGTGGTCTTCACAGCGCGCCAACAGTTGCTCGACCCAGGCCCAATTATCCACCCGCTCTTCGGTCAGGCGCAGCGTGCCGCCACACGGCAAGCCAAAACGTGCCGCTTCGTCGCGGGTGACGCCGTAGGTCACCATCTGCACTGGTGGTCCGTCGTCCGCCAGCCGCCCGTCCTGCAGGCGTGCGATCAAGTCATCTTCGATGCAGCCTCCGGACACAGAACCAATGACCACACCGTCGCCACGCAAGGCCAGCATCGCCCCCGGAGGGCGCGGCGCGCTGCCCCAGGTCTGTACCACGCTGTACAGCACCACGCGCTGCCCGGCGCGGCGCCATTCCAGGACGCTACGCAGGACATTCAAATCCACACTGTCCATCAAACCTTCCTGCCAGCGTTGAAAAATCGTCGTTTACTGTAAAGCAAAATAATCAAAAAGTGGCCGCGCACAAACGCAAACGCCCCGAACCAGTCGGGGCGTTTGCCAATTGCCTAAGCGTCAGATCACGCCATCAGCGGCTTACTTGACCACAGGAGCAGGGCCTTCGGCCACACCCAGGTCATCGAGCTCGCGAGTTTCGGAGATACCGGTACCACCGGATGCCAGCTCGCTTTGCAGCTTGTCGGTGTCCAGCTCCTTGACCCACTTGGCCACAACGATGGTGGCTACGGCGTTACCCACCAGGTTGGTCAGGGCACGGGCTTCGGACATGAAGCGGTCGATACCCAGGATCAGCGCCAGGCCGGCAACCGGCAGGTGGCCGACAGCCGACAGGGTGGCAGCCAGGACAATAAAGCCCGAGCCAGTCACACCTGCAGCGCCTTTGGAGGACAGCAGCAGCACCAGCAGCAGGGTGATCTGGTGGGTGATGTCCATGTGGGTGTCGGTCGCCTGAGCGATGAACACGGCAGCCATGGTCAGGTAGATCGACGTACCGTCGAGGTTGAAGGAGTAACCGGTTGGGATCACCAGGCCGACGACGGACTTCTTCGCACCCAGGCGCTCCATCTTGATCAGCATACGCGGCAGTGCGGATTCGGAAGACGAAGTACCCAGTACGATCAGCAGTTCTTCACGGATGTAGCGAATCAGCTTCAACACGCTGAAACCGTGAGCGCGGCAGATTGCGCCCAGCACCAGCACGACGAACAGGATGCAGGTGATGTAGAAGCAGATCATCAGCTGGCCCAGCTGCACCAGCGAACCCACACCGTAGGCACCGATGGTGAACGCCATGGCGCCCAGGGCACCGATTGGCGCGAGCTTCATGATCATGTTGATGATGTTGAACATCACGTGGGCGAAGCGATCGATGAAGTCCAGCACCGGCTTGCCGTAGGCACCCAGGCGGTGCAGGGCGAAACCGAAGATCACCGAGAACATCAGCACTTGCAGGATGTCGCCGTTGGCAAAGGCGCCGACGATGGTGTTCGGGATGACGTTGAGGATAAAGCCGACAATGCTCTGGTCTTTACCGGCGGTGACGTAGGCCGCCACTTTGGAAGCGTCCAGGGTGGCGACGTCGATGTGCATGCCGGCGCCCGGCTGCACAACGTTGACCACGACCAGACCGATCAGCAAGGCGATGGTGGACACGATTTCGAAGTACAGCAGTGCGTAGCCACCGGTTTTGCCGACCGATTTCATGCTTTGCATGCCAGCGATACCGCTGACAACGGTGCAGAAGATGATGGGGGCGATGACCATTTTGATCAGCTTGATAAAGCCGTCACCCAGTGGCTTGAGGGCCACGCCGATCTGCGGGTAGAAGTGGCCGAGCAAAATACCGATAACGATTGCAACGATCACCTGGAAATACAGGGATTTGTAGATTGGCTGACGAGTCGTCATTGCAAAGTTCCTCAATCGTCCCGTGTGGCAAATATCCGCCATTGCCCACGACACTTGAATTGCGAACCCTCCTGCACTGGAGGGATTTGTTGTTTGCGAAGCCTGTAGGAGAGAGCCTGCGCTGCAATCCCTATCGCAAACAGCGTGCCACTTTGCTTAAACACCCTGAAGGCCCTTCAACATCGGGGCTTGGCGTTTATTGACGCGCTTGAGCCGTGGAACAAGGTGGCGGATTTCCGCCCGCCCACCCCGTCTCGTCCTACAATTTGGCGGATATCCGCCTTGCCGTCGCGCCGGGGTCTGACTACCATCCGCCACTCCATGGATGAGGCCCTTTCATGCGTGAACGTACCATCGCCAGTCACTACGCCCGAGCCGCCCTCGGCGGTGCGCGTCGTGTGGGTTACGACTACTCAGGGCTGTTGCAGCAGGTGGGCATCAGCCCCGAACTGCTGACCGAGCCCCGCGCCCGTATCGCTCCGGAGCAATTTACGCGGTTGCTGCAAATGCTCTGGCTGGGGCTGGATGACGAATACCTGGGGTTCGCCGAAGGCCCGAGCAAGCGTGGCACCTTCGCCATGATGTGCCACGCCCTGATCCACTGCCGCACGCTGGAAAAGGCTCTGGAACGCGGCTTATTGTTTTATAGCCTATTCCCACAGGGCCCGCGCTGGCAGCTGACGAAAGAAGGCGATATGGCGCGGCTGAGCCTGGATGACTCGCAGCTATGGGACCCGGATCACTTCCTCAGTGAATGCCTGCTGGTGATCTGGCATCGCCTGGGCAGTTGGCTGATCGGCCAGCGAATCCGGCTGCAACAGGCCACCTTCAGTTACCCGATGCCGGACCATGCTGGCGAGTACGACCTGCTGTTCCCCTGCCCCTTGGTGTTCGGTGCGCCGACCAGCAGCCTGGTGTTTCCCAGCCGCTACCTGAGCCTGCCGTTGTTGCAGGATGAACGCACTCTCAAGCATTTTTTGCAGCGCTCCCCTGCCGACTTGCTGTCGCGGCCGGATGAAGGCGACAGCCTGAGCAGCCAGTTGCGCCGCTTGCTCAGCCGCGACCGCACGCCCTGGCCGGACCTGGAAGCCGTCGCCCAGCATTTGCACATCAGCCCGCAAACCCTGCGCCGGCATCTGCGCGAAGAAGGCACGAGCTTTCAGGCGTTGAAGGATGAGTTACGCCGGGATATCGCCATTTACCACCTGGGACGGGCGGATTTGTCTTTGCAGGAAATTGCCGAACAGTTGGGGTTTTCCGAACCGTCGGCGTTTCATCGGGCGTTCAAGAAGTGGACGGGGTTGACGCCGGGGGCCTACAGGGCGCAGGAGAGTTAAAGGTATAGCGCCTGGGAGGGCCTCTTCGCAGGCAAGCCAGCTCCCACAGTTGATCGGGTTTACAAAATCTGATGTGTGAATACATTCAGAGGCCAGTGCAGATCACAAGGCCGGAAAATGAATCCTGAACGCAGCCCCCCCTAACGCTGAATCCCCCAACGTCAAACGCGCGTGATAGCTTTCGATGATGTCCTTGACCACCGCCAACCCGATGCCCTGCCCCGGGTGCTGGCGGTCCAGACGTTCGCCCCTTTGCAGGATCCGGGCGCGCTGGTCCGGTGGCACGCCTGGGCCATCATCTTCGATACACAGCTCAAGGCCGTCCAGGTTTTCCACCAAGCTGATTCGCACTTGCTTGAGGCACAGGCGATAGGCGTTTTCCAGCAGGTTGCCGAGCATTTCGAGCAGCGCGCCTTTCTCGATGGGCACGTCGCACTCAGGTGGCAGATCAAAGGTGACGGTGACACGCTTGTCGCGGTAAACCTTCTCCAACGTATCGCACAGGCTTTGCAGCACGGGCTCCAGACGTACCTGGTGACGCACCAGCCCGCTTTTACGCAGACTCGCACGCTGCAATTGGTAGCCGATCTGCTGGCTCATGCGCTCAATCTGCGATTGCAATACCCACGCCTGGCTGCGCTCTTCGGGACGCTGGGCCATGTCTTCGCTCACCCCCTGCAAGACCGCCAGCGGGGTTTTCAAACTGTGGGCCAAGTCATCAAGGGAGTCACGGTAGCGCGTACGCTGTTCGCGCTCGCTGTGCAGCAAACGGTTGAGCGAGCCGGTCAGGCGCAACAGTTCGCGGGGGTGTTCTTCACTGAGGCTTTCGCGGGTACCGCCTTCGATCTGGTCAAGTTCCTGACTCAGGCGCCGCAAGGCTTGCAGGCCCCAGGTCAGGCCCAGCCACAGCAGCGTCAACAGCACCAGCAGGGCCGCGCCGAATCCAAGATAAAGGTTCTCGCGCAAGCCTTCGAGGGTCAACTGGTACTCACGCACCGGTTGCAGGGCGACGATACTGAAGGCGGCGCTCTTGCCCCCCAGCAACCGGACCTCGACGTCATACACGAAGAATTCCTGGCCATTGGCCTCGCGGATGCGCGCAAACTCATTACCGCGCCCGTCGTAACGCGGTTTGTAGTTGATGTTTTCTTCCTGGGTCGCCCGCGAACGCCACACCAGATGGCCTTCGCGGTCGTAGATATAGCCGAGCAGGCGGCTGTCGGTAAGGTTGAAACGTTCGTCAGGCAACTGCGCCGGCATCAGCAGGCGGTTATTTTCCACCCGCGCCGCAGAAATCAGGGTGGTCACATCCGACGCCAGACGCTGCTCGATGGAATCCTGCAGGGCCAGGCTGAAGGCGCCTTGCATGGCCGGCAACAGGCCGAGCATAAACAGCACGGCCAGGGTGGCGGCCGCCAGCATCAGGCGCACACGTAGCGAGCGAATCAACGGCAGCGCTCATTGAACAGGTAACCCAAGCCGCGCACGGTATCGATCGGCTTGAACCCGGCGGGGCCTTCCAGCTTGCGGCGCAGGCGACCGACCAGCACTTCGATCACGTTCGGATCGCGCTCGTCATCATCAGGGTAGAGCTGCTCCATCAAGCGATCCTTGGCCACCACCTGTTGATGATGACGCATCAAGTACTCAAGGATCCGATATTCGTAGGCGGTCAACGCCAGCGGCTGTTCATCCAGGGAGGCCTGCTTGCGGTTGAGGTCCAGCAGCAACGGCCCGGCGATGATAGTGGACTGGGTAAAGCCGCTGGAGCGGCGCAGCAAGGCATTCATGCGCGCCTCCAGCTCTTCGAACTGGAAGGGTTTGACCACGTAGTCGTCGGCACCGGCCGCCAGGCCTTCGACCTTGTCCTGCCAGTTGCCGCGAGCGGTCAGGATCAGGATCGGGAAAGTCTTGGCCTGGGTACGCAATTGGCGGATCAGGTCCAGGCCACCCATGCCGGGCAGGCCAAGGTCGATGATCGCCAGGTCATGGTTGAACTGGCCGGTCTGGTACAGGGCTTCCTCGGCATTGGCCACAGCTTCGACCACATGCCCACTGTCGGTCAGGCGGGTAAACAGGTGATGACGCAGCAGCGCCTCATCTTCCACCACCAGCAATTTCATAAGGCTCTCCAAGGCAATTCAACTGTCCGACAGAGGGATATCATAGCGGCCCTGCACGTCTTGCGGGCGCAGTTTAATGCCATTGTACTGGCCCGTCAGGTGCGTGTAGCCGCTGCGATAGTCGGGTTGCGCAGCGGTAACGCCCAGGGCCTGACCCCACGGCGCGGCCTGGGTGCCGACGTCTTCGAAGCTGACACGATGGATCAGGTTGCCGGATTTCCTGGTTTTTTCGCCGCCAAAGGCCGCAAAGGCGCCATCGCTGGCCTGCACGCCCGCGGTGGCACCGAGCATGGTTAACGCCAACATCAGCTTCTTGATCGCAGTCATGGTCATTACCTCATATGCGTTTGGCCTGTGAGGTTCAGACTACGCAGGCGCCCCTGAACTCCCCCTGAACAGGCTCTTAACCACACCTGAACCGCGCCGGACTATCCACTGGCGCGCCAACTAGGCAAAATACCGCGCATGACGCCCCTACCCTCTTGCTGCACCCCGCTCGATGCCCGTTGGCCGCTGCCTGTCGCCTTACCTGGCACGGTGTTTTTGAGCACCCGATTCGATCCGGCCTTATTGGACGCGGGCGATTTCCAACGCAGCGCTGTGCCGCCGCCGGCGAGCATCCAGCGCTCGGTTGCCAAGCGTCAGGCGGAGTTTCTCGCAGGGCGCCTGTGCGCCCGCGAAGCACTGCAACGCCTGGATAACCTCAACTGCATTCCAGCCATCGGTGAAGACCGCGCGCCTGTCTGGCCAGGGCATATCAGTGGTTCCATCACCCACAGCACCGGGCACGCCGCAGCGATTGTCGGGCATAAGGCGCAATGGCGCGGGCTGGGCATGGACCTGGAGAATGTGCTGACTCTGGAGCGGGCGGAGCGCCTGGCCGGGGAAATTCTGACAGCCAACGAGCTGCAGCGTATGGCGACCATACCGCGTGAGCTGCATGGGTTGCTGGTGACGCTGACGTTTTCGATCAAGGAGAGTCTGTTCAAGGCGCTCTACCCCATCGTGCAAAAGCGCTTTTACTTTGAACATGCCGAGCTGTTGGAGTGGTCACAGGCGGGCCATGTGCGGCTGCGGTTGCTCACGGAGCTTTCTGAAGAATGGGGTGATGGCAAAGAGTTGGAGGGCCAGTTTGGGGTGGAAGGGGAGCAGTTGTTGAGCCTGGTGGCCATCGGCGCTAGATAGACTTGGTCCCGATAACGGTGTCAGGGTTTGTCTTGATCCCTTGGCCAACTCAGGCTGAAGCACGCCCCGCCCAGGTTGTTGCTCTTGCTGATCAACGCCCGCCCGCCGTGCCAATAGATGATCCGCCGCACAATCGACAGGCCCAGGCCATGGCCCCCCGAGGCGCGGGTACGGCTGTCGTCCAGGCGCAGGAACGGCGTGAAAATTCGCTCCCAGGCACTCTCCGGCACGCCGGGGCCATCGTCTTCCACATCAATACGGCAGCGCAGCTGGCCGACCTGATAACTGATCAGCACCTGGCCCTTGGCGTGGCGCATGGCGTTACTGACAAGGTTTTGCAGGGCGCGGTGCAGGTAACGCGGCTCAGCGTCGACCCAGGCGTCCTCCCAGTGGGCCGATGACAGGCAGACACCGCGAGTCACGACGACCTGCGGGCGCAGTGGCGACAATTCGCCAATGACTTGGTCAAGCAGCGCATCGAGGTCCACTCGCTGGAAATTCAACTCCGGCGCGCCCTGCTCCAGGCGCGCATAGGTGAGCATTTCATCCACCAGGCCATCGAGGTCCTGGATATCGCCGTCCATGCCTTCCAGGTATTTACGCCGCGCCTCGGGAGTGGCGGCGTCACCAATCATCTCCAGGCCAAAACGCAGGCGCGCTACCGGCGTGCGCAGCTCATGGGACACCGCACGCACCAGTTCGCGCTGAATCGCCAGCAATTGCTGCAAGTGCTCGGCCATGCCATTGAACGCGGCAGCCAGGCGCCCTACCGAATCGGCGCCCCGGGCCGGCACACGCACTTCCAGGTTGCCCTTGGCGATCCGCGTCGCTGCCGCCTCCAGGCCTTTGAGCCGACGCTCCAGCTGGCGCACCAGCAGATAGACGATCAAGCCGATCAGGGTCAGGCCGATCAAGGTGATCAGAATCAGCCACTGCGCCGGATAGGGGTTCATTTGATAGAGCGGGCCGATTTCCAGCACCCACGGCGTACCGACCATGCCGGCAAATACGCGGATCGAATCGCCACCCTTGCCCAGGGCCATCACCGTATCGCCTTCCGCCACGCGACGGCGCTGGTCGTCGTCCATATCGGCCTGGTCGAGGGCCATCAAGTGCATCTCAAAACCAAAGCCCTTGGCCTGCTTGATGTCGGCCAGGCGTTGTGGCTGCTCAGCCACCGGAAAACGCACCAGTTCGTCGGCCAGCAGGTAGATAGTTGCACGGGCCAATTGCTCGCTGATCTGCTGCACTTCACCGGTGAGCACCAGCTGTTCCTGCTCGCTGACCAATCGCAGTACCCGCGCCGCATGAGGGCCGGTCTGTTCCACCAGCACCTGGCCGCGTTGCAAGCGGTTGCGCTGGCCCAGGTCCAGTTGCGCCTCTGTAAACGTGCGCAGCTCCAGCGGAATGCCCAGCAAACGCTCCCATACCGCCAAGGCCCGCAGCCGTTCGATGGCGTTCATGGCTTGCAGGTTATCGCCCATCAAGGCAAAGGTGCCGTGGGCCAGGCTTTCGCGGTATTGGCCGCTGCGCACGTCGTTGAGCAGATGCAACGCCAGGGCGCCGAGCAACGCCACCAGGATCAGCGCCGCGCACATGCCGCCGTAGATGCGCAGGAAGATCGAATTCACAGCGGCATGTCGGCAGCGGCTTCGGGGACGAACAGGTAGCCTTTGCTGCGGATGGTCTTGATCAGGCGCGGGTGGATCGGGTCGTCGCCGATTTTCGGCCGAATGCGCGAGATGCGCACATCAATGGAGCGGTCCTGGCCGTCGTAGCCAATGCCGCGCAGGGCAATGAAGATTTCTTCCCGGGACAGGATGCGCCCGGCATTTGCGACCAATAGCCACAGCAGGTCGAATTCGGCGCTGGTCAGTTCGATCCCGCCATCGTGCAGCCAGGCTTCGCGCAGCGCGTTGTCCACCACCAGCGGGCCGAACTGCAGGCGGCGCTGGCTTTCCCCCGCCGCCGGTAACGCCGGCTCGCTGCGCCGCAATAGCGCCTGGATACGCGCCAGCAACAGGCGCGGGCGCACGGGCTTGCACACATAGTCGTCAGCGCCCATGTCCAGGCCCTGCACCTGGTCCATGTCGTCGGTACGCGCGGTAAGCATCAGGATCACGCCCTCATAGCGCTCGCGAACTTTGCGACAGATGCTCAGGCCATCTTCGCCGGGCAGCATCAGGTCGAGGATCACCAGGTCCGGCTGCTCGGCGATGATGCGCGCCGCAGCCTGGGCGCCATCGCTTTCCACCGACACGCGCAGGCCGTTGCTTTCCAGGTACTCACGGGTCAACTCGGCGAGTCGCTCGTCGTCCTCGATGATCAGTATCTGCCAGGCATCTTGCTCCACGCGCCACCTCATTATTATTAGAAATTCTTTGGCTCACGCGGCCTCCACCGCCCATACCCTGTTTGTCATGTTTTAAGGGCATAACAAAGCCCGATTGTAGCCATGCCCCAACCCTTAAATACAAGCCAGGAATTCCATTCGGTGATGGCGTTTTTTTGTGATAGGGTTCGCGCCCTCAAAATTCCAACCAACGGTTTGCACCTCGGAATATTCGGTGACAAACGGTGTGATCCAGTAGTAATGCGGCCTACACGGGTGTTCCACGATTCATACACATTTTACTCACAGCGTTATCCACAGGTAGTGCGTTGCTAACCCCCCAAAAACGCATTATCTTGTACCTCGGCGCTAAAAAAACCCTACATGTAGGGTTTTAAGCGAAAAAACCAAACACAAGTCAGACCAGAAACTCAAGCGCTTTCTTGCTCACGTTTGGTTGAACCAAAGCATTTTTTCAAAGCCCAAACCGCGCACGCGGATGGCAGCCGTTTTCAAGCCCGCTTGGCTGAAGACGGTACGGGTGTTGCAGGGCTTGAACCAGGCCACTGTCACCCAGCAGGAATACGGCGAAGGGCTCCCGGCCCCAAGCCAAAGACTTCGGCATGGAAGCGGCGCGATGAGCTCCCTTCCTCCTGTCCCGAAGTTGTTATGCCAGGCCCTGGCCTGCTGTAAGTGCTTCAGGACGGAACGGTGGGCACCTTGATGGTGCCCAAATAAATATAGAATGTGGAGACAACCCCCCATGCAAACCGACACAACTCGCGAGAACCCGCAAGGCTCCGTGCCCCAGGCCGCTGATTCGAATCTGGATCTGTCCGCCACCGCACCTGGCCAACTGCGCGTGATCAAGCGTAACGGCACTGTCGTTCCTTATACCGATGACAAAATCACCGTCGCCATCACCAAAGCGTTTCTTGCAGTTGAAGGCGGCACCGCTGCTGCCTCGTCGCGCATCCACGACACCGTTGCCCGCCTGACCGAACAGGTCACCGCGACCTTCAAGCGTCGCATGCCTTCGGGCGGCACCATCCACATCGAAGAAATCCAGGACCAGGTTGAACTGGCCCTGATGCGTGCCGGCGAGCAAAAAGTGGCCCGCGACTACGTGATCTACCGCGATTCGCGCGCCAAGGAACGTGCCGTACGCTCCCCGGCCGAAGAAGCTGCCGTACAAGCGCACCCGTCGATCCGCATCACCCTGGCTGACGGCAGCTTTGCCCCGTTGGACCTGGGCCGCCTGAACACCATCATCACCGAGGCCTGCGAAGGTCTGGAAGAAGTCGACGGTGACCTGATCCAGCGCGAAACCCTGAAGAACCTGTACGACGGCGTGGCCCTGACCGACGTCAACACCGCGCTGGTGATGACCGCCCGTACCCTGGTTGAACGCGAGCCGAACTACTCGTTCGTGACCGCGCGCCTGTTGATGGACACCCTGCGTGCCGAAGGCCTGGGCTTCCTGAAAGTCGCCGACAGCGCCACTCACCACGAGATGGCTGACCTGTACGCCAAAGCCCTGCCGGCCTATATCGCCAAGGGTATCGAGTTCGAATTGCTGAACCCGATCCTGGCCACCTTCGACCTGGAAAAACTCGGCAAGGCGATCAACCACGAGCGCGATCAGCAGTTCACCTACCTGGGCCTGCAAACCCTGTACGACCGTTACTTCATCCACAAGGACGGTATCCGCTTCGAACTGCCGCAAGTGTTCTTCATGCGCGTGGCCATGGGCCTGGCGATTGAAGAGAAGAACAAAGAAGACCGTGCGATCGAGTTCTACAACCTGCTGTCGTCCTTCGACTACATGTCGTCGACCCCGACCCTGTTCAACGCCGGCACCCTGCGTCCTCAGCTGTCGAGCTGCTACCTGACCACCGTGCCGGATGACCTGTCGGGCATCTACCACGCGATCCACGACAACGCCATGCTGTCCAAATTCGCCGGCGGCCTGGGTAACGACTGGACCCCGGTGCGCGCACTGGGTTCTTACATCAAGGGCACCAACGGCAAGTCCCAGGGCGTTGTACCGTTCCTGAAAGTGGTGAACGACACCGCCGTCGCCGTTAACCAGGGTGGCAAGCGCAAAGGCGCTGTGTGTGCCTACCTGGAAACCTGGCACATGGACATTGAAGAGTTCATCGAGCTGCGCAAGAACACCGGTGATGACCGTCGTCGTACCCACGACATGAACACCGCCAACTGGATCCCTGACCTGTTCATGAAGCGCGTCTTCGATGACGGCAAGTGGACCCTGTTCTCGCCATCCGAAGTGCCGGACCTGCACGACCTGACCGGCAAGGCCTTCGAAGAGCGCTACGAGTACTACGAAGCCCTCACCGAGTACCCAGGCAAGGTCAAGCTGTTCAAGACCATCCAGGCCAAAGACCTGTGGCGCAAAATGCTGTCCATGCTGTTCGAAACCGGCCACCCTTGGTTGACCTTCAAGGACCCATGCAACCTGCGCAGCCCGCAGCAGCACGTGGGCGTGGTCCACAGCTCGAACCTGTGCACCGAGATCACCTTGAACACCAACAAGGACGAGATCGCCGTTTGCAACCTGGGCTCGATCAACCTGCCGAACCATATCGTCAACGGCAAGCTGGACACCGCCAAGCTGGAACGCACCGTCAACACCGCAGTACGCATGCTCGATAACGTGATCGACATCAACTACTACTCGGTGCCACAGGCGCAGAACTCCAACTTCAAGCACCGTCCAGTGGGCCTGGGTATCATGGGCTTCCAGGACGCGCTGTACCTGCAGCACATTCCTTACGGTTCGGATGCTGCGGTCGAGTTCGCCGACAAATCCATGGAAGCGGTGAGCTACTATGCGATCCAGGCGTCCTGCGACCTGGCCGACGAGCGCGGCGCCTACGAGACGTTCCAGGGTTCGCTGTGGTCCAAGGGCATCCTGCCGCTGGATTCGCAACAGATCCTGATCGAAGCCCGTGGCCAGAAGTACATCGACGTTGATCTGAACGAAACCCTGGACTGGGCGCCGGTTCGTGCCCGCGTGCAAAAAGGTATTCGTAACTCCAACATCATGGCCATCGCACCGACCGCCACCATCGCCAACATCACTGGCGTGTCGCAGTCGATCGAACCGACCTACCAGAACCTGTATGTGAAATCGAACCTGTCGGGCGAATTCACCGTGATCAACCCATACCTGGTTCGCGACCTGAAAGCCCGCGGCCTGTGGGACTCGGTCATGATCAACGACCTGAAGTACTACGACGGTTCCGTGCAGCAGATCGAACGCATCCCGCAAGAACTCAAAGAGCTCTACGCGACCGCCTTCGAAGTGGATACCAAGTGGATCGTTGACGCCGCCAGCCGCCGTCAGAAGTGGATCGACCAGGCTCAGTCGCTGAACCTCTACATCGCCGGCGCTTCGGGCAAGAAGCTGGATGTGACCTACCGCATGGCCTGGTACCGTGGCCTGAAAACCACTTACTACCTCCGTGCCCTGGCCGCGACCAGCACCGAGAAGTCGACCATCAACACCGGTAAGTTGAACGCTGTTTCCAGCGGCAACCATGGTGATGATTCGGTTCTCGCAGCTCCTGCCGGTCCGGCACCTGTGCCAAAGGCCTGCGCGATTGACGAGCCGGATTGCGAAGCTTGCCAATAAGCTGAACCTGCCGAGGGTTTAACCACTTAAGGCAGAAAAGCCCCCGATACACCTAGGGTGTATCGGGGGCTTTTTCTTGGGCGGGCATAAAGCCCTTGTTGCGGTACTGCGGTTCGGTCAATAACTGGATTGGCAGCGTGAAGCAGATGCAAATGTGGGAGGGGGCTTGCTCCCGATAGGGTGGTGTCAGTCAATGGATACTTGGCTGATACACCGCTATCGGGGGCAAGCCCCCTCCCACATTTTGAAGCACTAACCTATCAGGTCATCTGAATGATGGTCTGCATGATGGTGCTTTGGGTGGAGATGGTCTTGGCGTTCGCCTGGTAGTTGCTCTGGGCCTTGATCAGGTCAACCAGCTCGTTGGTCAGGTTGACGTTGGAGTTCTCCAGGGAGGTGGCCTTGATCGACCCCAGAGTGCCAGATTCCGGTGCGTCGAAGCCCGGCTGACCCGACGCGAAGGTCTCTTTCCAGGTCGTACCGCCGGCGGGCTGCAGGCCCTGCTCATTGTTGAAGCTGGCCAGAGAAATCTGGCCGATGGCCTTGCTCTGCTGGTTACTGAAGGTGGCGAAGAGCACACCGCTGCCATCGATCTTCAAGCCGGTGATCTGGCCGGTGGCGTAACCATCTGTGACCGGCGGGTTACGGTAGCTGGCCGAGTTGTACTGGGTGACGGTGCCCATGTTGATGGCGATGCCGTCCTTGTTCGCCGTCGCATCGTTAGCCTTCCATACGCCATCGGTCACCGTGCCAGGTACCCAATCCTTGATGGTCAAGGTGTTACCGGCAACACCGCCGGTCACGATGCTCTTGAGGTTACCAGCACCATCGAAGCTCAACGTCGACGGCACAGGCGCCTTCACGTCAGCACCGGTACCGGTAGGCGCCGAACCATCAGGATTGCGGCCATCGATCAAGGTGTAGGCCTGCCACTGGTTGGCATCGGTTTTCACCAGGTACTGCACCATCGGGTGCGCGTTGCCCTGGGAGTCGTACAAGGTGGTGCTGTATTGCGTGGTGAAGGTTTCGGATTTGGTTGGATCAAACGGGTTCTTGGACTGATCGATCACCGGCGACGAGGAGTTCAGGTTGCTGGAAGAGTCCACCTTGGTAGACGCCTTCGGGGGCAGGTTGGCCAGGTTCAGCTGCAGGTCGACCAGGCCACCCTTGGTGATCTTGCCATTCTCGTCCGCGGCATAGCCTTGCAGGCGCGAGGTGCCGGTATTGTTGGTGATATAGCCGTCTTTGTCCGCTCGGAAGGCACCGCTACGGGTGTATTCCAGCGAGCCGTCGCTGCCCTTCTGCACGAAGAAGCCACCGCCCTGGATCGCCATGTCGAGGATGCCACCGCTACCATTGACATCGCCTTGGGTGAACTGCTGGGACACTGCCGCCAGGTTCACACCGTTGCCGATACTGTTCTGGCCGGTGCCCAACTTGGAAGCCGCGTAGATATCGGCGAATTCCGCACGGGATGACTTGAAGCCAGTGGTCGCGACGTTGGCGATGTTGTTGCCGGTCACGTCCAGTTGTTTGTTGGCCGCATAGAGGCCGCTAAGGCCGATATTAAAAGACATGTTTCTCTCCCTCTGCCGTATTTAGCCGGCTCTATGTACCGATAGTCTGAATTTGCGACAGCTTGACGCTGCCCATGCCGCCTGCAAGGTTGAGCAGCATTTCGCCGCCGGTCTTGCTCAAGGTCACGCTGGTAACCGTGGCCGGTAGCGAGGTGGCCAGGGCCACCGCGTCACCTTTGTCGTTCTTGGTGGAGGCATTGAAGGTGTAGGTGCCGGCTGGGGCGACCTCGCCCTTGTCATTCTTGCCGTCCCAGATAAAGCTCTGGCTGCCGGCACTCTGCGCGCCCATATCCACGGTGCGCACGACGTTGCCGTCCTTGTCGGTGATTTTGACGGAAACGTTACCCGCCGCCGATGGCACCTCTACCGAACCGTTCATGCTCTTGCTGGTATCAACCATGGCTTTGTCGGTCTGGATAATGATCGACCGCCCCACCAGCGATGAAGCCTGCAGCGCTTGCGAAGAGCTGAAGTTGCTGGAGATGTTATTCACCGAGTCGTTCAGGGTGTTGATGCCTTCCAGGCTGCTGAACTGGGCAAGTTGGGCCACGAACGCGCCGTTGTCCTGGGGCGACAGCGGGTTCTGGTTTTTCAGCTGGGTTACCAGCAACTGCAGGAATGCGTCCTTGCCCAGCGACTGGTTGCCAGTGGCCGCTTTGGAAACATTCGAGACATTGTTCGAAGCGTCCTTGACCTTGGAATTGAACAGGTCCTGGACTGCCGTGTTGTTTGACGTATCAACGATGGCCATTATTTGGCGCCCCTTATTACTGACCCAGGGTCAGGACCTTCTGCATCATGGCTTTGGCGGTGTTCATCATTTCCGCATTGGTCTGGAACGAACGACTGGCGGAGATCATGTCAGCCATTTCCTCGACCACGTTGACGTTGGGGTAGTAGACGTAACCCTTTTCGTTCGCGGCCGGATGGTTGGGCTCGTAACGGGCCTCCAGGTTGCTCTGGTCTTCGACCACACCCAGCACCTGCACGCCGGAGCCGGCTGCGTCCTGGTTCTGGAACAACGAATCGCTGCCACCGGCCTGGCCACCCTGGAACATGGTGGCAAACACCGGGTGACGGGCACGGTAAGTCTGGTCAATGCTCGAAGAGACGGTCTCGGCGTTGGCGATGTTACTGGCGACGGTGTTCAAACGCGTGGTCTGCGCGCTCATGCCACTGCCGGCAATATTGAAAACACTGGACAGGGACATGGCTTATTCTCCACGCAGGGCTGACATCAGCCCTTTGAATTTGCTGTTGAGCAGGGTAAAGCTGGCCTGGAAGTTCACCGAGTTCTCGGCGTAGTTCGATTGCTCCAACTGCGCGTCGACGGTGTTCTGGTCGATCGACGGCTGCATCGGCGTGCGATACAGCAACGACTCGTCACCCTTGCTCAGGCCTTGCGCTTCGATATGACGGCTGTTGGTCATGTTCAAGGCGAAGGTGCCGTTCTTGGTCTTGTCTTGCTGTGCGGCGAGCACGGCAGAGAAGTCCAGGTCCCGAGCCTTGTAGTTCGGGGTATCGGCGTTGGCAATGTTATTGGCCAGGACTTCGGCACGCTGGGCGCGAAAGCCCAGGGCTTGTTCATGGATACCGAGCGCTTTATCGAAGCTGATGCTCATGGCGGAAACCTTTAGGCTGACCTGCTGTTCGTTAGCAGGGTTATAGCAAGGCGCGTGCCAATCTTGCGGAGGCCCGTATATCAAGGGTTTCGAGGGTAGTTGCCGGCGACTATGCCAGAAAAGCGGCAAGCGTTTTCCACATAGTGACAGTAAAGCGGCAATGGGGAGTTGCCGCTTTCTTCAACGTTGCCGCAGAAACAAATGTGGGAGGGGGCTTGCTCCCGATAGCGGTGTATCAGTGATAAAGACATCAACTGAACCACCGCTATCGGGAGCAAGCCCCCTCCCACACTTTAACTGCGTGCGACTTACTTGGCCTGGTAGATGATCCCCGGGCTGCACTGCACCATCTGGTAATGGTCCGGCAGGCCATTCAACGCTTCGGAAGCACCGAGGAACAGGTAACCGCCGCGCTTGAGCGTGCCGTGGATACGCAAAAGGATGTCTTTCTTCACTTCGGCCGAGAAATAGATCAGCACGTTGCGGCAGAACACCATGTCGAACTTGCCCAGGCTGGCGTAGCTGTCGAGCAGGTTGAACGAGCGGAACTCCACGCGATTCTTGATCGGTGCCTTGATCGCCCAGCGCCCGGCGCCTTTGGGGTCGAAGTAACGCTGCAGGCGCTCCTGGGATAAACCGCGGCCCAGGGCCAGGCTGTCGTACTCACCGGTCTTGCAGTTGGTGAGCATGGTGCCGGACAAGTCGGTAGCAACAATTTGCGCGCCGGCTTTCAACTGGCCCATGTTGGTTCGCTCGAACTCGTCGATGGACATCGAGATCGAGTACGGCTCCTGCCCCGAGGAACAAGCCGCCGACCAGATACGCAGGCGCTGGCCAGGACTGGCCTTGATGGCTTCCGGCAACACTTTGTTCTTGAGCACTTCAAAGGGGTAGGTATCTCGAAACCACAGGGTTTCGTTGGTGGTCATGGCATCGACCACCATTTCCTTGAGCCCGCTGCGCGGCTGCCCCTGGATCCGCTGGACCAACTCACCCAGGGACTTGATGCCCTGCTGTTCCATCAGTTTGTTGAGACGGCTGGATACCAGGTACTGCTTGTTTTCACCGAGCAATATGCCACAGGCTTTTTCCAGGAAGACCCGGAACTGTTCGAAATCCAAATTACCCGTAGACAATGATACCGCCTCTTAAATCGTGTGATCGCCGGGGGAAATCCCCTAGCCGTGATCTGCTGCCTTGATCCGGTCGACTACCCGGGATGCGAGGTCATCAGGACGGAATTTGGCCAGAAAGTCATCAGCACCAACCTTCTTGACCATTGCCTGATTGAATACCCCCGACAACGAAGTATGCAGGATGATATGCAGTTTTTGCATGCGTGGATCGTTGCGTATCTCGGCCGTGAGCGTGTAGCCGTCCATTTCCGGCATCTCGATGTCGGAGATCATCATCAGGAATTCTTCTTCGGGCTTCTTGCCTTCGTCCACCAGCTTGCGCAGGTAATCCAAGGCCTGACGACCATCATTGAGGGCCACCACGTCTACACCAACGGTCTGCAGGCAGCGTGTGACCTGCTTGCGCGCCACTGAGGAGTCGTCCACGGTCAATACGCGCAGAGACACCGCCTTGTGTGCAGTCTCGGCATCCACCACACCCACAGAGATGGTTTCCGAAGTGGGCGCCACTTCGGCGAGGATTTTCTCCACGTCGATGATTTCGACCAACTGGTTATCGACCCGTGTCACCGCCGTCAGGTAGTGATCGCGCCCCGTGCCCTTGGGCGGCGGGTGGATCTCTTCCCAGTTCATATTGACGATACGCTCCACCGAGCGCACCAGGAAACCCTGGGTCTTGGTGTTGTACTCGGTGATGATCACAAAGGGGTTCTGGCGGTCTTGCAAACCCGCCGAGCCCGTGGCCATCGCCAGGTCAAGAATGGGAATAGTTGCACCACGGATGTTGGCTACGCCACACACCACTGGGCTGGACTTGGGCATGATCGTCAGCTTGGGGCATTGCAGCACCTCCCGCACTTTGAATACGTTGATGCCGTACAACTGCTTGCCATCCAGGCGAAAAAGCAACAACTCCAGGCGATTCTGCCCTACCAGCTGTGTGCGCTGGTTTACTGAATCCATTACACCTGCCATGCCCTGACTCCTAAATCCTGGGGGTACGACGCGCACCCAACACTAAACGGCACGAGCTTTGCTATTTATTAAACATGGATATTAAAACGACAGTTTCCCGACGCCCTAGCCACCGCAGGCTGTTCAGCACCGTGATGGCGCTGCTTGCCTTGAGCATTGGCGCTACCGCACGCGCCGACAATGTCACCCTGCCTGATCTCCTTATCGGCGTCACCCAGGGTTTTCTTGAATTCACTGTAGAAGATTATCTGGCGACCACGCAGACCCCGGGACGTTATGAAATTCAGGTCAGCCAGTTGGACCCGCGCTTGCGCATGCCGATGTGCGACAAGGAATTGACAGCCACGCTGGAAAGCCCTGCCCAGCCCATCGGACGCGTAACGGTAAAAGTTCGCTGTGAAGGCGCCTCGCCCTGGACGGTATTCGTGCCGGCTCAGGTCAAGCTGTTCCGCGATGTGGTAGTGGTCGCGCGACCGTTGAAACGCACCGGCATCATCGGCTACGAGGATGTGGCCCTGCGCGAGCGCGATATCAGCCTGATCAACCAGGGCTACCTGACCTCAGTGGATCAGGCTATCGGGCAGAGACTCACCCGACCAATGGTCACCGATCAAGTCATCACACTGGTTCATCTGGAACAGGCCGAAGTGATTCGCAAGGGTGACCAGGTGGTGATTTCTGCCAGCAGTGGCGGGCTGAACGTAAGGATGCCAGGGGAGGCACTGTCCAACGGCGGCATGAGCGAACAGATTCGCGTCAAGAACCTCAACTCCAATCGCGTGATCAAGGCGCGGGTCACGGCGCCAGGTCAGGTCGAAGTTGCTTTATAGATCACTGGAATCACAGCCCGGCTTTTCCTACACTGTGTATTGGATGTCGAGCGGTACAGGTTTATTGTCAATCGAGCCTAAAGTTTGCCCGGGTATGGCCGAAAACATGGCAAGCGTCCAAATACCCAGAGGTTTTTTTCACCATGGTCATTGATTTCAGTCGTTTGAATAGCACCCAGGCTTTGCCGGGCAATACGCGCACCAACGGTGCCAAGGACAGCGTAGAAGCCAAGTCCCAGCCCCTGCCCGCCAAGGCAGAGCAGGCCAGCGCCAGCCAGAGCGGGGAATCGGTACACCTGAGCAATGAGGCTCAACAGTTGCAGAAGGTCACTGACTCGCTGCGTGATCAGCCGGTTGTCAATAAAGCTCGCGTGGCTGAGTTGAAACAGGCCATCGCCGACGGCAGCTATAAAGTCGACAGCAGCCGTGTAGCCAGTAAGCTGCTTAACTTCGAAGCCGAGCGCTAGGCAAAAGCCTGCGCAGGGCTTTTGGACGCTTAAAACCCAAGGCCAGCCATGCACCACGACGAACATCTGCTTCAACTGATCATTGATGATCTGGCGCCCACGCACCAGTTGCTTGAGCTGCTCAAGGAAGAATCCCTGGCCCTGTACGGCCGGGACATGCCCTTGCTCGAAGAAATCCTGGCGCGCAAGCAGTCGCTGATTGTGTTGCTCGAACAACACGGCAAGAAGCGCAGCCAGATACTCATCAGCCTGGGCCTGCCTGCCGATCACGAAGGCCTGGCACAACTGGCCAGCCATTCCTCGGTCGGTGATCAATTACTGGCGCAAAGCAAAGAACTCAATCAATTGCTTGCCCAGTGCCAGGAAGCCAACCTGCTCAACGGCCAATCAATCCAGCTTCAGCAAGCCACGACCGCCAATCAGTTGCGCATACTGCACGGTGGTGAGCCTCCGGCCCTGTACAACGCCCAAGGCTCCACCTCTCGCCTGGTCAAGCCAAGTACCCGCAGCCAAGCCTGACACCGGTTTACAGCGCGACCTATCCAAGGAGCGCTACATACTGGCAAAATGCCGGTTCTTGCGTGTAGTCGTACTTTGTCTGGAGATGGAAGAACCGTGTTCAACGCCCCTAATGCGGAAGATGCACCGCAGCCACCGAAGGTGCTCACTACGCCTCTGGAAGTCGCCAGCACATTACGGATGCTGCAAGAAAGCCATGATCCGCTGATCATCACTTTCCACGAACGCAGCCAGCGCTTTCAAAGCTATTTGGTGGATATTGATCGGGACAGCAAAACGCTGGCCCTGGATGAAATGATCCCCCGAGACGGTGAGCGCTACCTCGAGAACGGCGAACCCTTTCGTATCGAAGGCTTCCATGAAGGTGTACGGGTTGCCTGGGAAAGCAATGGCACGCTGAACATCAGCGAAAAAGACGGCCACCGTATCTATAGCGGCAGCATGCCTGATGAAGTGGTTTACCATCAGCGGCGCAATGCATTTCGCGCCGCGCTGAAACTTGCGCAATTGGTGAATATCGAACTGGGCGGCGAGAAGCTCAAGGCACCGATCAGCGGCAAACTTCTGGACATTTCCGCCACCGGCTGCAAATTGCGCTTTGAGGGCGATATCTCCGAGCGCCTGCAGTTGGGCCAGGTCTATGACCGGTTTATCGCCGCCCTGCCCTTTGGCAGCATGACCACCTCCGTCGAACTGCGCTACCTGCACTTCGAAGACAAGATCAACACGACCTTTGCTGGCGTGCGCTTTCACAACATGAGTGGTTTGGTGCAGCGCCAGGTGGAGCGTTTTGTCTACCAGCTGCAGCGCGAGGCTCGGCGCTTCGACAAGGACGATGATCTTTAAGGTTGGGACGCTGAAATAAAAAACGGGCAGTTCCTGATAGGAACTGCCCGTTTTTCGTTCAGGGGCGTGCCCTGCTCAAGTCATGGGGATGTTCATCCGGGTCCACCGGCTCCTGCGGCTCTTCATTGGCTGGCTCATCAGTTACCGGGTCTGGCTCGGGTTCCGGGTCAGGGACAGTGACCTGCATCTGCTCCTGTACCACTTGCTCATCCACCCGTGGGTCTAGCGCTGCTACCAGCGGTGAACTGGACATGCTGTCAGGCATCGCCACGTGATGCAGCGGGGCGTCGTCGACCTGGTGCAGGTTGGTCACTGCTTTGGGGCGGATGCGCCATACCAGGATCAACGCACACAAACTGAAAAACGCGTAGAGCATCTGGCTGCCGAACAACTTCATCACTACGCCCGCCAGCAGTGGGCCGATACTGGCGCCTATGCCGTAGGTCACCAACAACATGGCCGTCAGCGAAACCCGACGATCACCTTCTACATGATCGTTGGAAAAAGCCACTGCCAATGGGTAAAGGCAGAATTGCACCAGCGAACAGAAGAAGCCTGCCACAAACAGCACTTCCAGCGGTACTTGAGTCATGATCGCCAGCGGCAACGCTGTTACGGCCAGGCACAACGCAAAGCAGCGAATCAACAGCGCGCGGTCATAGCGGTCCGATAGCCATCCCAGCGGCCACTGAACGACCAAGCCGGCAAAAATGCAGCTCCCCATGAACAAGCCGACTTGCTCAGTCGTCAGCCCCTGCTGAGACGCGTAGAGCGGCGCCAAACCGTAGAACGACCCAACGATCAAGCCCGCGCCCAGCACCGTACTAAGAGACTGTGGCACACGCTTTATAAAAAAACGGGGCTCCATCGGGGCCGGGTGCAGGGGCGCGGGGTGAATGCGTCGGGTCATGGCCACAGGCACCAGGCACAACGCAAAACACAGCGCGACCAACATCAGCAGTTCAAGCCCAAGGTGAGGATGCATAACCAGGATCAACTGCCCCAGTACCAACCCGAGGTAGGACGCGATCATGTAGCCGCTGAACACTACGCCACGCTGCTTGGCATCCGCCTGTTCATTGAGCCAGCTTTCGATAACCATGTACTGGCACATCATCCCCAGGCCGACGATTATCCGCAGCACGATCCAGGCAGGTAGCCAATCAATCAAGCCATGACCCAGCACTGCCGCGCCGACGATTCCGGCGCAAGTCGCATAGGCACGAATATGTCCAACGCGGGCAATCAGGCGATGCCCGATCTTGCCGCCCAGTACCAAGCCAAAATAGTTGGCGGCCATCAGCGCACCGACCCACAAACTGTCGACATTGTCTGCCGCCAGGCGCAAGGCCAGGTAGGTACTGAGCAGGCCGGAGCCAATCAGCATCATCAAAGAGGCGAAATAAAGGGCTCGAAAAGATTTCCAGATCTGGCGCATCGGCGTTCCGAGCGGCTCCTTGCGGTAAGGGATTGGGCTATCGGCATGATAGTCCGGGTGGTCGGGTCCGGACAGGCGGTGCGGCCTGTTTCCGGGGATTATTTTGCATAAGAGCTCAGACGTTGCACCTGTGTCTGTAGGTACACAACGATAGAGATAAATACATGACGCCCCTGCTGTGAACCCTGAAGCGCTGCAAGGTTCGACTGATCTTTGAGGCTTTGCAAAAAGCTGTGGGTATTGAATAGCTCGGTACTTTTCGACCGTCCAAAACAAAACCCCTGTTTGCGTTAGCAAACAGGGGTTCTGGAATTTAATC
>NZ_SPKP01000012.1:0-99382 GCF_023127835.1 Pseudomonas sp. B329
AACTCATTGTTTACCAAGGAGTTTTCCGTTTCGACTGCGCCGGAAGTGGGGCAAATTATAGACAGATATAATTCGCCGTCAACATCTAATTTCAGACTTATTCGGATTTGAGCGTAATTCGCGCAAACGCCTTCTTACCCGCCTGACAAACGTGAGTGGCGCCCAGCTCATACATAAATGTGCGATCAACCACTTCACCATCTATACGTACACCACCCGCCCCCAAGAGATCACGAGCGACCGCCGAGTTCTTCACCAAGCCCGCCTTATTAAGGACAGCCGCAATCGGCATAGCCTCGGCAGCGGTCAGTTCAATCTCCGGCAGATCGTCCGGCAGCTCACCATCCTTCATACGGTTACCAGCTGCACGATGCGCACTGGCAGCAGCCTCTTCGCCATGGAAGCGCGCGACAATCTCCTCAGCCAGCTTGATCTTCACATCACGCGGATTGGCGCCTGCCTCTACGTCCGCACGCAATGCATTGATTTCGTCCATCGAGCGGAAACTCAACAGTTCGAAGTAACGCCACATCAACGCATCAGGGATGGAAACCAGCTTGCCGTACATTACGCCCGGCGCCTCCTGGATACCGACATAGTTACCCAGGGACTTGGACATCTTCTTGACGCCATCCAATCCTTCCAGCAACGGCATAGTCAGAATGCACTGAGCCTCCTGACCGTATGCGCGCTGCAACTCACGCCCCATCAGCAGGTTGAACTTCTGATCGGTACCGCCCAACTCAACATCCGCACGCAGAGCCACCGAGTCATACCCCTGGACCAATGGGTAGAGGAACTCATGAATCGCGATCGGCTGATTGGTGGAGTAGCGCTTGTCGAAGTCATCGCGCTCGAGCATACGTGCCACGGTGTACTGGGAGGTCAGGCGAATAAAGTCTGCCGGCCCCATCTTGTCCATCCAGGTGGAGTTGAATGCCACCTCGGTCTTGGTCGGATCAAGGATCTTGAACACTTGGGTCTTGTAGGTCTCGGCATTATCGAGAACCTGCTCACGAGTCAGCGGCGGGCGCGTAGCACTCTTGCCGCTGGGATCACCGATCATTCCCGTGAAGTCACCGATAAGAAAGATGACTTGATGGCCCAGCTCCTGGAACTGACGCAGCTTATTAATAAGCACGGTATGACCAAGGTGCAGATCCGGCGCAGTCGGATCAAAGCCAGCCTTGATACGCAGGGGCTGGCCACGCTTAAGCTTTTCGATCAGCTCAGCTTCAACCAACAGTTCTTCCGCACCACGTTTTATCAGCGCTAGCTGCTCTTCAACCGACTTCATAACAGACCCGCAAGGCTCAGATTCAAAAGGGAACCAACCATACAAGATCAGGGACTAATTACAAGTTTTGCCCTGCGCACGGACACCGTTCAGCGAGCCCAGCATTCGCGAGCTTGCGCCACAGATGATTTGGTTATATTTTATACAGTTATTTCATCTTCATCATGTCATTCATCTTTTCCATTTCATCTTCAAAGTCAAATTACCTATGACCACTGAACCGTCTAAAGCGCCGCCGCTTTACCCGAAGACCCACCTGCTCGCCGCAAGTGGTATCGCCGCCCTTCTCAGCCTGGCACTGCTGGTATTCCCTTCCAGTGACGTAGAAGCCAAACGAACATCCCTGAGCCTTGATCTGGAAAGCCCAGTTGAACAACTGACACAAGATCAAGACGCTTCCGACGCCCAACAAGCCACAAACACTGCAACTGAATCACCTTTCGCACAGATCGAAAGCGCTCCCGAAGACACCCAGCAAGCCGCCCAGGAAGCACCTGCGGCAGCTGCCGCAAAGAATCCCCAGCATCGCGAAGTCATCGTGGGCAAAGGCGACACGCTATCCACCCTGTTCGAAAAGGTTGGGCTGCCTGCCACCGCTGTGAATGAAGTGCTGGCCAGCGATAAGCAAGCCAAGCAATTCACCCAGCTCAAACGCGGCCAGAAGCTTGAATTTGAACTGACGCCAGACGGCCAGTTGAACAACCTGCACACCAGCCTCAGCGACCTGGAAAGCATCAGCCTGAGCAAAGGTGCCAAAGGCTTCGCCTTCAACCGCATCACCACCAAGCCGGTTATGCGTTCCGCCTACGTACACGGGGTGATCAACAGCTCCTTGTCACAATCGGCTGCCCGAGCCGGCTTGTCCCACAGCATGACCATGGACATGGCCAGCGTATTTGGCTATGACATCGACTTCGCTCAGGACATCCGCCAGGGCGACGAATTCGATGTGATCTACGAACAGAAAGTGGCCAACGGCAAAGTGGTGGGCACTGGCAATATTCTTTCTGCGCGCTTCACCAACCGCGGCAAAACCTACACAGCCGTTCGCTACACAAACAAACAAGGCAATAGCAGCTATTACACGGCCGACGGCAATAGCATGCGCAAGGCCTTCATCCGTACGCCCGTGGACTTCGCCCGTATTAGCTCGCGTTTCTCCATGGGCCGCAAGCATCCAATTCTGAACAAAATTCGCGCACACAAGGGTGTGGACTATGCCGCTCCGCGTGGCACACCCATCAAGGCGGCGGGCGACGGCAAGGTACTGCTGGCGGGGCGCCGGGGTGGTTACGGCAATACGGTGATCATCCAGCACGGCAACACTTACCGTACGCTATACGGCCACATGCAAGGGTTCGCCAAGGGCGTCAAAACCGGCGGCAACGTGAAGCAAGGTCAAGTGATCGGCTACATCGGCACCACCGGCCTGTCCACCGGACCGCACTTGCATTATGAGTTCCAGGTCAACGGCGTACACGTCGACCCCCTGGGTCAAAAACTGCCAATGGCCGATCCGATCGCCAAGGCCGAACGCGCACGCTTCATGCAACAGAGCCAGCCGTTGATGGCACGGATGGATCAAGAGCGCTCCACCTTGCTGGCTTCGGCGAAGCGTTAAGGTATGCCGCTCTATATCGGTGTGATGTCCGGAACCAGCCTTGATGGACTGGATATCGCCCTTATCGAGCAAGGTGCGGCGATCAAGCTGATCGCCACGCACTACATCCCGATGCCAGACACCTTGCGGGCTGAACTTCTGAGCCTGTGCGCCAGCGGCCCGGATGAAATCGCCCGCTCGGCAATCGCCCAGCAACAGTGGGTAACACTCGCCGCGCAAGGCATCCGGGCCTTGCTGGAGCAAAACCGCTTCAAGCCTCAGGACATCCGCGCAATTGGCAGCCATGGGCAAACGATCCGCCATGAACCCGCTCGAAGCTTTACCGTGCAGATCGGCAACCCTGCCCTGCTCACCGAGCTGACAGGGATCAGCGTAGTCAGCGACTTCCGCAGCCGTGATGTTGCCGCCGGAGGCCAGGGAGCCCCTCTGGTTCCAGCGTTTCATGAAGCTCTGTTTGGCGAGCACACTGGCAATCGCGCAGTGTTGAATATCGGCGGGTTCAGCAACCTCAGCCTTATCGAGGCGAACAAGCCTGTAGCGGGTTTCGACTGCGGTCCCGGGAATGTTCTTCTGGATGCGTGGATTCACCACCAGCGCGGTGAACACTTCGACCGCGACGGGCAATGGGCCGCCAGCGGCAAGGTTCAGCCTCAACTACTCAACGCATTGCTCAGCGACCCGTTCTTCTTGACCAAAGGCCCCAAAAGCACAGGTCGCGAAGTGTTCAATCTGGCCTGGCTGCAACAGCACCTGAGCCCGTTGCCCGTCTTTGAGCCCGAAGACGTGCAGGCCACTCTGCTGGAGCTGACGGCCCTCACCATCGTCGAATCTCTGCAAAGCGCACAGACGAGCACTGAGACGTTGCTCATCTGCGGCGGCGGCGCGCACAACACGATGCTGATGAATCGGCTGACCGCGCTATTGCCTTCTACTCACGTCAGTAGCACAGCCACTTACGGGGTAGACCCGGACTGGGTCGAAGCCATGGCCTTCGCCTGGCTGGCGCACTGCTGCCTGGAAGGCATCGCCGCCAACCGCCCTAGCGTAACCGGCGCCCGTGGGTTACGGGTGCTCGGCGCCATCTACCCGGCCTAAACTAGCTTCAGACAGCAAAACGCCGCTTGGCCCATAAAAGCCAAGCGGCGTTTCTGTATCCGCTACCGATCAGATCGAGAACGAAGATCCGCAGCCACAGGTAGTGGTGGCATTAGGGTTCTTGATCACGAAACGCGAACCTTCCAGACCTTCCTGATAATCCACCTCGGCACCAGCCAGGTATTGGAAGCTCATCGGATCCACGACCAGGCTGACGCCCTCGCGCTCGACGATGGTGTCGTCATCGGCCACATCTTCATCGAAGGTAAAACCGTACTGAAACCCTGAACAACCGCCGCCCGTAACAAATACGCGCAGCTTCAAGCGATCATTACCCTCTTCATCGACCAGGCTCTTCACCTTGTGCGCAGCACCGTGGGTGAATTGCAAAGCCGTGGGGGTGAAGGATTCAACGCTCATGCTGATAATCTCCCGGCGTAGCGCCGCCATATGCGTAATGACCGGCATTATCCGCTTCTCCTAGAAAAGCGGTCAACTATTGTTACGGTATATCAATCTGTGCAGCCGCCATAAAAACACGAAAGGCCCGATCACCGGGCCTTTTGCGTAACCACCAGACTGCGTTAAGGCAACATTCCCGCGTGGGCCAGGCCCAACTTCTCATCCAGACCGAACAGGATGTTCATGTTCTGCACCGCCTGGCCCGACGCGCCTTTGACCAGGTTGTCGATCACCGACAGCACCACAACCAGGTCGCCATCCTGCGGACGATGCACGGCGATACGGCACACATTGGCACCACGCACACTACGAGTCTCCGGGTGGCTGCCCGCCGGCATCACGTCGACGAACGGCTCATTGGCATAACGCTTTTCAAACAGCGCCTGCAAGTCGACCGAGCGATCAGTGACGGTTGCATAAAGCGTGGAGTGAATCCCACGGATCATTGGCGTCAGGTGCGGCACAAAGGTCAGCCCCACATCCTTGCCCGCGGCGCGACGCAACCCCTGGCGGATTTCAGGCAAGTGGCGATGGCCTTTTACCGCATAGGCTTTCATGCTTTCCGACGTTTCGGAGTACAAAGACCCCACCGCCGCACCACGACCAGCGCCGCTGACGCCCGATTTGCAGTCGGCGATCAGGCGCGACGCATCCGCCAAGCCAGCTTCCAGCAATGGCAGGAACCCCAACTGTGTCGCCGTCGGATAGCAACCTGGTACCGCAATCAGGCGTGCTTGCTTGATCTGCTCACGATTGACTTCCGGCAAGCCGTACACCGCCTCCTCCAACAACTGCGGCGCTCCATGAGGCTGACCGTACCACTTGGCCCACTCATCGGCGTCCTGCAGGCGGAAGTCGGCCGACAAGTCGATAACCTTGGTGCCGGCCGCCAGCAACTCACCGGCCAGTGCATGGGCGACACCGTGAGGCGTGGCGAAGAACACCACGTCGCACGCGCCCAGGGTCTTGATGTCCGGCACGCTGAACGCCAGGCCGTCATAGTGGCCTCGCAGGTTCGGGTACATATCGGCCACGGCCAGCCCAGCTTCGGATCGGGAAGTGATGACCGCCACCTCAGCTTGCGGATGCTGAGCCAACAGACGCAGCAATTCGACACCGGTGTAACCCGTGCCGCCGACGATACCGACCTTGACCATAAACCTGCCCTCAACGAACCCACTGGAAAGCCGTCGATAATAGGGGCCGTATCGTCCTGCGACAACCGTCAACGTGACGTACGGGCGCATGAGCCACTACTATCTTCGCTACCGTGAACCTGGGAATAACCAAAATGCTCTATCTATGGGTCAAAGCCTTCCACATCGTCAGCATCGTCTGCTGGTTTGCCGGGCTGTTCTACCTGCCGCGCCTGTTCGTCTACCACGCCCAAAGTGAAGACAGCGTCAGCAAGGAGCGCTTCAGCGTTATGGAGCGCAAACTGTACCGCGGCATCATGGGACCGGCGATGATTGCCACACTGGTCTTCGGTATCTGGATGCTGACGCTCAACCCCGGCATTTTCCAGTCAGGCGCGTGGATGCACGCCAAACTGACCCTGGTCGTTCTGCTGATCGGCTACCACCATATGTGTGGAGCGCAGGTAAAACGCTTCGCCCGTGGCGAAAACACCCGCAGCCATGTCTTTTATCGCTGGTTCAATGAAGTACCGGTTCTGATATTGCTGGCTATCGTAATTTTGGTCGTGGTCAAACCGTTCTAGTTTCAATTACTCGGGGGAACTTCCAATGTCGCTGCCCGCTTTACTGGAACAACATCTGCGCCTACCCGTCGTGGTGGCGCCGATGTTTCTGATTTCCAATCCGCAACTGGTCCTGGCCTGCTGTCGTAATGGCGTGGTTGGCAGCTTCCCGGCGCTCAACCAGCGTGAAAGCAGTGGTTTCAGGGCCTGGCTGGAAGAAATCGAAGCGGGCTTGGCCCAGTTGGACAACCCTGCTCCCTATGCTGTGAACCTGATCGTGCACAACAGCAACCCACGGTTGGAAGCAGACCTGGCAATCTGCGTAGAGCACAAGGTACCCATCGTCATCACCAGCCTCGGCGCGGTAAAGGAACTGGTCGATGCCGTCCACAGCTACGGCGGCCTGGTGTTTCATGACGTCACCACCCGGCGACATGCCGAGAAAGCCGCTGAGGCGGGCGTCGATGGCCTGATTGCCGTAGCCGCGGGTGCCGGTGGCCACGCTGGCACCTGGAGCCCCTTCGCTCTGATCGCCGAGATTCGCCAGTTCTTTGATAAAACCCTGCTGCTGGCCGGTTGCCTCAACCACGGCCACGAAATTCTCGCCGCCCAGTTGCTGGGCGCCGACTTGGCGTATTTCGGCACGCGCTTTATCGGTACTACCGAAAGCCACGCGCCAGATGCCTATAAAGAGATGCTGCTCACATCGCGCGCCGCCGACATCGTGCACACTCCGGCAGTCTCCGGCGTACCTGCGAGCTTTATGCGCCAGAGCCTGGAAAATGCCGGTTTCGACCTCGCCGCGCTGCAAGGCAAAGGTGAAGTCAATTTCGGTTCCAAGCTCAAACCATTGAGTGATGAGGCCAAAGCGTGGAAAACTGTATGGTCAGCGGGCCAGGGCGTCGGTGAAATCGATGATTTACCCAGCGTCGATGAACTCGTCGCCCGCCTGGATGCCGAATACCGCAAAGCACGCGAGCATGCCGCGCAACTGCGCTGGCCACGCTGACCTACTGCACGGCCCGCCGATTGGACGGGCCTGCACACCCTCCCTGATTAAGTGACAAGGATGCCCGCATGAGCGACAACCGTTTCAAGATTGTGTTTGACGGAGCCTTGCTTCCGGGTGTCGAAAGCACCACCGCCAAGCTGAACCTCGCCGAGCTGTTCAAGAGCGATGTCGAGGCGATCGAAAAACTCTTTACCGGCCGCCCGGTCGCGCTCAAACGCGATCTTTCCCGCCCCGATGCCGAAACCTACCTGACGGCATTGAAAAACGCCGGGGTCGACGCACGCATCGAAGCCGAACAGCCCGTGGCGTTCAGCCTCGCTGAAACCCACGAGACGAGCTCCCCTGGCTCCGACTTTTCCCGCTCCGAAGCTTCGCCTTATGCCCCGCCACGCGCAGCGGTTGGCGATGACTTGCCGGAGTTCGCCACACTCAAGGTCTTCACCATCCACGGGCGCATCGGGCGCCTGCGTTATCTGGCCTGGACACTGGCGCTGACCGTCGCGTTGCTGGTAGCCGCAGGCATCATCAGTACCGTCGGCTTCGCAGTGGCGACAGCCTCGCCAACCATAGCCATCATCCTCGGCTCGCTACTGGGTTTCGCACTGTTTGTTGCTCTGGTAGTCGTGAGCGTGCAAATCGGTGTGCAACGCTTGCACGATATGGGCTGGTCTGGCTGGCTGTACTTGCTGAACCTGGTTCCAGTGGTCAATAGCGTGTTCCCTATCCTGTTGCTGGTATTGCCGGGGAACGCGGGTGCCAACCAATACGGCGCACCGCCACCACCGAATTCTACTGCGGTGAAAATCCTGGCCTCGCTGTGGCTGGCGTTTATTCCATTGATGCTCATCATCGGCCTGACCCTGGGCATGAACGGCTACCTGGATCAACTTGAAGCCAACATGGACAGCAGCTACGAAAGCAGCTCAATGACCTCCGATGAAGGCGCCGATCAAAGCGTCATCACTGATGAGGCCGCAGAGCAAAGTGCTGACGACGCAGCCGAACCTGTAGACTCTACGCAACAGTGAAGAAACGCCCGCCTGCCTGTGACGCCACTGTCACAGGCAGGCGACGTTGCGATGGAGAAAGGCATGACCCGTTACGCTCTGATCACCGGCGCCTCCAGCGGCATCGGCCTGGCTTTGGCCGAAGCGCTGGCTCGACGCGGCCGCAGCCTGATTCTCGTGGCCCGTCAACGTGATCAGTTGGAAAGCATTGCCATCGAACTGACCCAACGCTTCGGTGTCGAGGTGTTGTTTCGTGCCTGCGACTTGGGCGAGCCGCTGCGTTTGTCCGGTTTTTTGCTGGAACTCGAAGAAGGCGAGCGGCAGATCGACCTGCTGGTCAACTGCGCAGGCATCGGCACCAGCGGGCCATTTTTGGCCCAAGACTGGATGACCGAGCAAGACCTGATCGAAGTCAACATCCTGGCGCTAACCCGTATGTGCCATGCCCTCGGCAACTCCATGGCGCTGCAAGGCGGCGGGCAGATACTCAATGTCGCTTCGATCGCCGCCTTTCAGCCAGGCCCGTGGATGAGCAGCTACTACGCCAGCAAAGCTTATGTATTGCACTTCTCTGAGGGCTTGCGCGAAGAACTGAAGACCTGCGGCATCAAGGTTTCAGTGCTGTGCCCCGGCCCTACGCGCACCGCGTTCTTCGGCACTGCGCAGATGGACACCGCAAAACTCGACCGCAGCCAGCAGCTAATGAGCCCGGAGGAAGTCGCGCTCTACACCGTACGCGCGCTGGAAAAGAACAAAGCCATCATCATTCCCGGGCGCCGCAACCGCTGGCTGGCATTCAGCCCACGTTTCAGTCCACGCTGGCTGACCCGCAAGATTGCCGGCGCCATCAATAAAGCCTATTGCCCACGCTAACCGCCTGATTACACTTACCTAGACTTTCACCCTGGAGAAACAGCTGTGGATACTCTGTTCACCAAGATCATCAACCGAGAAATACCCGCCAAGATTATCTATGAAGATGATCAAGTCCTCGCCTTCCACGATATCGCCCCACAGGCGCCGGTGCATTTTCTGGTTATTCCGAAAAAGCCGATTCGTACCCTCAATGACTTGACCGAGGAAGACAAAGCCCTGGCCGGCCATATTTTGTTCACCGCCCAGCGCCTGGCCGTGGAACAGGGCTGCGAAAAAGGCTTTCGTGTGGTGATGAACTGCAATGAAGACGGTGGGCAGACTGTCTACCACATCCATATGCACGTGCTGGGTCAACGTCAGATGAACTGGCCGCCGGGTTGAGTGCCCAGGGTCAAATTGACTCAGCGCAAACGCTTCGTCCTCTCTTGCGGTAAACTGGCCGCCGAGATTCTTCCCGGAGGTCAGCATGACTACCCAACGTCACTACTCGCCGATTGACCGTCTGCTGCTGCAAGCCGATATGGCCATGCGCACGCTGTTGCCATTCAGTGGCCAACCGTACCGCCCGTCACCGGCCATCGTACAGCCCGATGCCCAGATGAGCGAAACGGACACCCGCCATGTCGCCGGCCTGATGCGCATCAACCACACCGGCGAAGTGTGTGCCCAGGCGCTGTATCAAGGCCAGGCGTTAACTGCCAAATTGCCGCAGGTACGTGCAGCGATGGAGCATGCGGCCGAGGAAGAGATCGACCACCTGGCCTGGTGCGAACAACGTATCCGCCAATTGGGCAGCCACCCCAGCGTGCTGAACCCGCTGTTTTACGGTTTGTCATTTGGTATCGGCGCCGCCGCTGGTTTGATCAGCGACAAAGTCAGCCTCGGATTTGTCGCCGCGACAGAACATCAGGTGTGCAAGCATCTGGATGAGCATCTTGAGCAACTGCCGGCCGAAGATGAAAAGTCCCGCGCCATCCTTGAGCAGATGCGCATCGATGAAGAACACCATGCAGATAGCGCGCTGGACGCGGGCGGCTTCCGCTTTCCAGCACCGGTGCGCTTCGGCATGAGCGTTTTAGCCAAGGTCATGACCAAAAGTACCTACAGGATCTAAACCCAAAAAAGGGCGCTCGAAGCGCCCTTTCTTTTGCCAATTACCGCAATCAGCCCAACTCGATGATTTCATAATCGTGAGTGATGGCCACACCCGCGGCACCCAGCATGATCGACGCCGAGCAATACTTCTCGGCCGACAGCTCGATTGCACGCTTGACCTGGGCTTCCTTCAACGCCCGGCCCTTGACCACGAAATGCATATGGATCCTGGTAAATACCTTGGGGTCTTCAGTGGCGCGCTCGGCTTCCAGGAAGGCTTCGCAGCTTTCCACTGCCTGGCGGGACTTCTTCAAGATGCTGACCACATCAAAATTGCTGCAACCGCCAACACCCAGCAGCAACATTTCCATCGGGCGTACACCCAGGTTACGGCCACCGGCTTCCGGCGGACCGTCCATGACCACCACATGGCCACTGCCCGACTCACCGAGGAACATGGCTTCGCCCGCCCATTGGATGCGTGCCTTCATCGCCCAGACTCCACTGCTAAAAAAGGGGCGCCAGCTTAGCACAGGCCCTTGAAACAGCAGCGCCCCGGATAAAATCGATAAATGACTGCGTTTGCCGCTAAATTGGCTAATCGAGGCAGAATGTGTCTGGTAAGCTGGCGCCAAATCAATGGCGCATTGCCATGATTCTTACAGCCGGCATCAATGCCGATGCCGCTGGATAAAAACAACGCCACTTACACCGTGCAGTCTTTTCGGGATACAACCATGGTTGCTCTTACTCCCACACCCAAGATCAAGAACCTCGACAAGCTGTTGATGCATTGTCAGCGTCGGCGTCATCCGGCCAAGCACAACATCATCTGCGCCGGCGAGCGCTCGGAAACCCTGTTCTTCATTATCAAGGGCTCAGTCACCATCCTGATCGAAGATGAAGACGGTCGCGAAATGATCATTGCCTACCTCAACACCGGCGATTTCTTCGGAGAGCTGGGGTTGTTTGAACAAGCAGGCAAAGAACAGGAGCGTAGCGCCTGGGTCCGAACCAAAGTCGAGTGCGAAGTGGCCGAGATCAGCTATGCGAAATTTCGCGAATTGGCCCAGCAAGATCCGGATATCTTGTACGCCCTGAGCGGCCAGATCGCCCAGCGCCTGCGCGACACTACGCGCAAAGTCGGCGACCTGGCGTTCTTCGATGTGACCGGTCGTGTGGCGCGTTGCCTATTGGAGTTGTGCAAGCAACCCGATGCCATGACCCATCCCGACGGCATGCAAATCAAGATCACCCGCCAGGAGATCGGGCGCATTGTCGGTTGTTCGAGGGAGATGGTCGGCCGCGTGCTCAAGGACTTGGAAGAGCGCAACCTGGTACACGTCAAAGGCAAGACGATGGTGGTATTCGGCACCCGTTAAACCGGCAGGAAGCTGGCCAGCATCTGACGGTACAAGGTATCGAGCCGATCGATCGCATCCGGTGCGGGAAAGGCTTCGTGCAGCGCGATATGGCTCTCGGCGCGAACCCGCTGCTCCAAGCCACAGGCTTGATTGAAGCGGTTAACCGCCGCAATCAACTCCTCACGATCGTTCTCCAGCAACATCGCCCCATGCACCAACCCGACCGGGCGGCCACCGCTTTGTCGCCAACGCTGGGCCGTGCCCACCATTTTGCGGCCATTGAGATTGACGTTGTAACGACCGTCGCAAAAGGCACCGTCAATTTCGCCGACAGATGCATCGCCGCCCAATTCAATCAATAGATCACAGATCGGTTGGCACAAGCGCTGATAACCCGTCTCGATGCGCCCTTGGTCGCCTTCGCTACGGGGCGGGGCATAGACCAGGGCGATATTGACCGTGGCGCCGGACTGCGGCACAGGCTCACCGCCGGTTTCACGCAGCAATACCGGCCAACCCGCACCGGCCGAGACTTGGCTCGCCGCCGCGAAGGCAGGCAGCCGGCTCAAACGGCGCGGCATGACCAGCGCTTGGTCGCTGGGCTGCCAGAACAGCAGCCCGAATTCCTGCTCATGCTCGCAAACGGCTGCCAATAGGGCTTGCTCGGCGGCAAGGCCTGCTTCGACAGTCATGATCACGGGCTGGAGCATCGAACACTTACCTATCTGAATAAACACAAAACCCAATATGGGAGCTGGCTTGCCTGCGATAGCGGTGTGTCAGCTACACAGAGGTTGGCTGACCCGCCGCTATCGCAGGCAAGCCAGCTCCCACAGTTTCGAGCGTATTTCACATCAATCCTATGTCGAACTGCTGATCGTCGTACCGCGCTCCGGAAAGAACAGGCGCTGCAGTTCTGCTCCCGGGTTCTCGGCGCGCATAAATGTCTCGCCCACCAGGAATGAGTAAACGCCGCTGATTTCCATCAGTTCCACATCGGCACGGTTGACGATGCCACTCTCGGTAATCACCAGGCGGTCGCGAGGAATACGCGGCAACAGATCCAGGGTATTTTCCAGGCTGACTTCAAAGGTATGCAGGTTACGGTTGTTGACCCCCACCAGCGGGGTGTCGAGGGTTTTCAATGCGCGCTCCAGCTCATCGCCGTCATGCACCTCAACCAACACATCCAGGCCGACACTTTTGGCCACCGCCGCCAACTCCGCCATCTTCACGTCATCCAGCGCCGAGACGATCAGCAATACGCAGTCGGCGCCCAGAGCACGGGCTTCGACGATCTGGTACGGGTCAACCATGAAATCCTTGCGGATCACCGGCAACTTGCACGCCGCGCGAGCTTGTTGCAGGAATAGGTCGCAACCCTGGAAGTAGTCGATATCGGTCAACACAGACAGACAAGTCGCCCCGCCCTTCTCATAGCTGACGGCGATTTCAGCTGGTACGAAGTTTTCGCGGATCACGCCTTTGCTCGGCGAGGCTTTCTTGACCTCGGCGATCACTGCCGGTTGCTTGAGCTTGGCCTGGGCGATCAGAGCATTGGCAAAGCCACGCGGCGCATCAGCAGTTTTAGCCTGCGCCTCAAGCTCAGCCAGGCTCACACGGGCGCGGCGTTCGGCCACTTCCTCGGCCTTGCGGGCCAGGATCTTTTCCAGAACGGTTGGCACACTCATCCCTCATTCTCCATCTTGAATACGGCAGTGAATGCACCCAGCTCTTCGAGCTTCTCTCGAGCCAGACCGGTGTGCAGCGCATCGTGGGCCAACGCGACACCTTCCTTAAGACTATAGGCATGGTCGGCTGCGTAAAGTGCCGCGCCAGCATTCAGAACGATCATTTCCGCAGCTTTCTGACCGTTTTCGGTTTTGCGACGCCCCAGGGCATCGCGAATCAGTTCCAGCGAAGCTGCCGGGCTCTCCACTGCCAGACCGTGCAAACTCTGGCTTTTCATGCCCAAGTCTTCAGGCTCGACCCAGTATTCGATGACCTCGTCGTTTTTCAGCTCTGCAACAAAGGTCGGCGCCGCCAGGCTGAACTCGTCCAGGCCGTCTTTGGAATGCACTACCAGCACATGCTTGCTGCCCAAGCGTTGCAAGACTTCGGCCAGCGGCCGGCACAACGCCTGGCTGAACACTCCCACCACCTGATGCTTCACACCGGCCGGATTCGTAAGCGGGCCAAGCATGTTGAACAGGGTACGCAGGCCAAGGTCCTTGCGCGGGCCGGCCGCGTGTTTCATGGCGCCGTGATGAGATTGGGCAAACATGAAGCCGATGCCAACGCTGTCGATACAGCGCGCGACTTGCACAGGCGTGAGGTTCAGATAGATGCCGGCCGCTTCCAGCAAGTCGGCACTGCCGCTCTTGCCGGACACCGCGCGGTTACCGTGCTTGGCAACGGTGCAACCAGCGGCGGCCACCACGAAGGATGACGCTGTCGATACGTTGAAAATATTCGCACCGTCACCGCCGGTGCCGACCACATCGACGACGCCGTCGAGGGTCTTGAGCTCAACCTTGTCCGCCAGCTCGCGCATCACCGAGACCGCGCCGACGATTTCGTCGATGCTCTCGCTCTTCATGCGCATTGCCATCATAAAGGCGCCGATCTGCGCGTCAGTGCATTGACCGGTCATGATTTCGCGCATCACATCGCTCATTTCAGCGGTGCTCAGGTCCAGATGGCCGACGATACGGCTCAGGGCAGTCTTGATATCCATGAAAAGTCCTTAGCGCGTGCCGCCGCTCTGCTTGAGAAAGTTGGCGAACAGCTCGTAGCCCTGCTCGGTCAGGATTGATTCAGGGTGAAACTGCACCCCTTCGATGTTCAGTGTCTTGTGACGCAGGCCCATGATCTCGTCGACCGAACCGTCTTCCAACTGGGTCCAGGCGGTCAGTTCCAAGCATTCAGGCAAGGTGTCACGCTTGACCACCAGCGAGTGGTAACGGGTCACCGTCACCGGCATGTTCAGGCCTTGGAATACACCAAGGTCCTTATGAAACACCGGGCTGGTCTTGCCATGCATCACCTGACGCGCACGCACCACATCGCCGCCAAACGCCTGACCAATGGACTGGTGACCCAGGCACACGCCCAGGATCGGCAGCTTGCCGGCGAAATACTGGATGGCTTCCAGCGAGATACCCGCCTCGGTCGGCGTGCAAGGGCCAGGCGAAACCACAATGCGCTCAGGGTTCAGGGCGGCGATTTGCGCAACGGTGAGTTCATCATTGCGCACCACCTTGACGTCCGCGCCCAGCTCGCCCAGGTACTGCACAACGTTGTAGGTAAAGGAATCGTAGTTATCAATCATCAGCAACATGTGGGTTCAAACCTCTTGAATTCACTGATTTCAAATGACCGCCTTCCAGAAGGGTAACCCGCTGCCAAACGCACGTTCCGGTTGCCGGGGTTGGCCGGCAAGGGGCGTCAGACACAGGGTGAAGAAGGCAGATCGGTACAGGTCCGGCCAGGCCGGCAGAGAAAAATGTCAGGCGCGCCAACGCCAACGGGCGTGTGCCTTGACTACTCGCATCAAGAGTTTGCTGATGATCAACACGGGGAGGGTCTCATTCATACGTTCAGGCACAGTAACGTAGCCTCGCCAGCGGTGCAATATGGAGCAGCAAATACGGGGGCCTGCGTAGGCGCATTCCGCATATCCCTACAGAAAATGCCGGAAGTTTTGCTAGTGTTTCGTTTCCTGCATAAAAACAACCAAATGGAATTCTCATGCTCAAACCAGCGTTTTTCACACCCCTTGCCGGCTGCCTCTTGGCACTGGCCTGCACCCAAGCCTTTGCCGCCCCGTCACCTTATTCAGCCATGGTGGTTTTCGGCGACAGCCTGGCCGATGCAGGCCAGTTCCCCGATGGTTCGAATGGCTCGACACTACGTTTTACCAACCGGACAGGTCCAAACTTCCAGGGTGAGTACGGCCTGGTTTCATCAACCCTGTTGGGCACCAAACTGGGTGTGGCCCCCAACGACTTGAATGCCTCCACCTCACCGGTTCGGGCGGCCCAAGGCTTGCCAGATGGAAGCAACTGGGCGGTCGGTGGCTACCGCACCGATAACATCCTGGACTCTATTACCTCGGTCTCCAACGCCGCGATCCCACCCGGAAATCCTGGCGGTGGCACAGTGTTGCGCAGTCGCCAGGGCTATCTACCGGCTAACGGCGGACGAGCCGACCCGAACGCGCTCTACTTCCTTTCCGGTGGTGGCAATGACTTCCTTCAAGGCCGCGTGCTCAGCCCCGCGCAAGCAGTCGCCGCAGGCGGGAGACTGGCCGACAGTGCCCAAGTGCTGCAGCAAGCCGGTGCGCGTTACATCATGGTGTGGATGCTGCCCGACCTGGGGCTGACGCCCGCCATCAACGGCACCCCACAGCAGGCCGCGACCTCTGCCCTGAGCAATATTTTCAACCAATCGCTGGTACAGCGCCTGTCGCAAATCGATGCCCAGGTTATTCCACTGAACATCCCGCTGCTATTGAACGAAGCCTTCGCCGATCCTGCGCGCTTCGGCCTCGCAACCGGGCAAAACCTGACCGCCACCTGCTTCAGCGGCAACAGCTGCACCGCCAACCCGGTCTATGGCATCGGCGGTACCAACCCGGACCCGACCAAGCTGGTCTATAACGACTCGGTCCACCCCACCGTAGCCGGGCAACAGCTGATCGCCGACTATGCTTACTCGCTGCTCGCAGCGCCCTGGGAGCTGACCTTGCTGCCGGAAATGGCCCAAGGCACGTTGCGCGCCCATCAGGACGAACTACGCAACCAATGGCAAGCAGACAACGGCCACTGGCAAGCCGTCGGCCAATGGCGCGCAATCGTGGCCGGCGGCGGTCAGCGCCTGGACTTCGATGATCAGAGCAGTTCAGCCAGTGGTGACGGCAGCGGCTATAACCTGAATATCGGTGGCAGCTACCGGCTTGATGACAATTGGCGTGTGGGCGTTGCAGCCGGCCTGTACCGGCAGACACTCGAAGCCGGGGCCAGCGACTCGGACTACAAGCTCAACAGCTACATGGGCACGGCATTCGCGCAATATCAGCACAATCAATGGTGGGCCGACGCCGCGTTAACGGGTGGCAAGCTGGACTTCGACAGCCTCAAACGCAAGTTCGCCCTGGGCGTCAACGAAGCGTCCGAGAAAGGCGACACCGACGGTTGGCTCTGGGCCTTGAGCGCTCGCTTGGGTTACGACCTTGCTGCACCGGGTAGCGATTGGCACCTGTCACCCTTCGTCAGCGCCGATTACGCACGCGTCGAAGTGAATGGCTACTCGGAGAAAAACAGTCGCTCCACCGCACTGACCTTTGATGACCAACAACGCGACTCCAGGCGCCTGGGCGTCGGCCTGCAAGGTAGCTACCGCATCACCCCGCAAACCCAGGTATTTGGCGAAGTGGCCCACGAGCATGAGTTCGAAAATGACACCCAGAAGGTGAACATTTCGCTCAACAGTGTTCAGGGGATCGACTTCAAGCTGGACGGCTACACGCCTCGCAGCAACTCTGACCGTTTGAGCCTTGGGGTCAGCCACAAACTGACTCAGGAGCTGGCGTTGCGGGCGGCATATAACGTGAGGAAGGATGACAACCTGACCCAGCAAGGGGTCAATGTGGGGGTGAGTCTGGATTTCTAAATACCACGCAAAACAAATGTGGGAGCTGGCTTGCCTGCTCCCACACTTTTTATTCCAGCTTTAGTCTTGTGGGGTTTGCTCTGCCAGCGCCACAGCACGAAACATCGCCCGGCGCTTGTTCAAGGTTTCTTCCCACTCAAGGGCCGGCACCGAGTCCGCCACAATCCCGCCACCGGCCTGTACATGCAGTTCGCCATCCTTGATCACCGCGGTGCGGATCGCGATCGCAGTGTCCATATTGCCGTTCCAGGCGAAGTAACCGACGGCACCGCCATACACGCCACGCTTGACCGGCTCCAGTTCGTCGATGATTTCCATCGCACGGATTTTCGGTGCGCCCGACAAGGTGCCCGCCGGCAAAATCGCGCGCAGTGCATCCATCGCCGTCAGCCCGGCCTTCAGTTCGCCAGTCACGTTGGACACGATGTGCATCACGTTGGAGTAGCGCTCGATGACCATCTTCTCGGTCAACTTCACCGAACCGATTTCTGAAACACGCCCGGTGTCATTGCGCCCCAGGTCGATCAGCATCAGGTGCTCGGCGATTTCCTTGTCATCGCTGAGCAGGTCTTCTTCCAGCGCCAGGTCTGCCTCTTCGGTTGCGCCACGTGGGCGTGTGCCGGCAATCGGGCGTACGGTGATCAGGTTATCTTCGACACGCACCAGCACTTCCGGCGAGCTGCCCACCACGTGGAAGTCGCCAAAGTTGAAGAAGTACATATACGGCGTCGGGTTGAAGCACCGCAGCGCACGGTACAGGTCGATCGGCGCGGCCTTGAAGTCGATGGACATGCGTTGCGACGGCACCACTTGCATGCAGTCACCGGCGAGGATGTATTGCTTGATGGTATCGACTGCGCGCTCGTAGTCATCCTGCGTAAAGCTGGAGCGAAACACCGGGTCGGCCGCAGGTGGGCGGCTCAGGTCAAGGCCGCGACGCGGGGTGATCGGCTGGCGGAGTTTTTCCAGCAGCGCCTGCAGACTGGCCTGGCCTTGCTCGAAGGCATCCGCTTGAGCAGGGTCGGCAAGGACAATCGCATGCATCTTGCCGGCAAGGTTGTCGAACACCACTACTGCGTCGGAGACCATCAGCAAAATGTCCGGCACACCCAATGGGTCTGGGTTCGGACATTTCCCAAGACGCTTTTCGACATAGCGCACGCAGTCATAGCCGAAATACCCCACCAGGCCACCATTGAAACGCGGCAGGCCGGCAATGGTCGGTACGTTGTAGCGCGCCTTGAAAGCTTCGACGAAGGCCAGCGGGTCTTCAACGTCATGGCTTTCAATCTCTACGCCATCGTGGGTGATGCTGACATGATGGTCGTGCACGCGCAGCACTGTGCGGCATGGCAGGCCGATGATCGAGTAACGGCCCCATTTCTCGCCGCCCTGTACCGATTCGAGCAGGTAAGAGTTGGGCGCATCGGCAAGCTTCAGATAAATCGACAACGGCGTGTCGAAGTCGGCCAGGGTTTCGCAGGCCAGGGGAATACGGTTATAGCCGGCAGCGGCCAAACGCAGGAATTCTTCACGGATCATGGGGGAGCCTCGTGGCTTGAGGGTCAAACGGTCAGGTAGGCAAACGTGCCGCAGCGCGGCGAGAATCAGTCAGGCGCGCCAACGCCAGCGGGCCAGGGCCTTGATGACTTTCATCCAGAGTTTGCGAGTGACCACCACGATGGCGTTTCCAGAAGGGGACGGATCAATGTCGGGCAACGTTATCTCAGCGCCCGCTCCCAGGCAACCGGGGATTAGCAGGCGCAGATCATCAATCACCAGCGCCGGCGACTCTTCGGCAATCGGGCGCCCGTGGTTGTAGCCGTAGCTCAAGGCTACGCACTGCACGCCTGCAGCTTTTGCCGCCAGTACATCACTGCGCGAATCGCCGACAAACAATGACTGGGACGCCGGGATATTCGCCATTTTCATCACAAAGAACAGTGCAGCCGGGTCAGGCTTTTTCTGCGGCAAGGTATCGCCACCGATGATCCAGCGAAAATAACGGCCGATTTTCATCTGGTCCAACAGCGGCGCGACAAAGCGCTCCGGCTTGTTGGTGATCAAGGCCATTTCCACGCCCTGCTTGCTCAGCCATTTGAGAGTGTCACGCACGCCGGGGTAGACCACGGTGAGTTCGTGGCCGTTTTCGTACGCGACATTGAACAGTTCCAGAGCGTGCTCGGCTTCCACCTCATCGACACCCGAAGCGTCGATATTGTTGGCCAGGGCTCGGCGCACCAGCATCGGCGCGCCGTTGCCGACCCACTCGCGCACCGACTCGACCCCCGCCGGCTTGCGCCCCAGTTTGAGCAGCATCTGGTCCACCGCCGCTGCCAGGTCAGGCACCGAGTCGATCAGCGTACCGTCCAGATCGAACATCACCAGCCGTGGCAGCTTGCCGGGGAACAGCTGCTCGAAGCCGCTCATGGACGCGTCAGCGCCAGTTCGGCACGCATCGTGTCGATGACGGCCTGGTAGTCCGGTGCGTTGAAGATCGCCGAGCCTGCCACGAAGGTATCGGCGCCGGCGGCAGCGATTTCACGAATATTGTTGACGTTGACCCCGCCGTCGATCTCCAGGCGGATATCGCGCCCTGAGGCGTCGATCAGCGCTCGCGCTTCACGCAGCTTGTTCAGGGTGCCCGGGATGAATTTCTGCCCGCCGAAACCTGGGTTGACGCTCATCAGCAGCACCATGTCGACCTTGTCCATCACGTACTCAAGCACGTTCAGCGGAGTGGCCGGGTTGAACACCAGGCCCGCCTTGCAGCCGCCTTCGCGGATCAGTTGCAGGGTGCGGTCGACGTGCAGCGTGGCTTCCGGGTGGAAGGTAATGTAGGTCGCGCCGGCCTCGATGAAGTCACCGACGATGCGGTCCACGGGGCTGACCATCAGGTGGGCGTCGATCGGCGCGGTGATGCCGTATTTGCGCAGCGCTGCGCAGACCATCGGGCCTATGGTCAGGTTGGGTACGTAGTGGTTGTCCATGACATCGAAGTGCACGAAGTCGGCACCCGCGGCCAACACCTTGTCCACTTCCTCACCCAGGCGGGCGAAGTCGGCGGAGAGAATCGATGGAGCAATGACGAAGGGCTGCATGACGCACCTTTTTTGAGCTAAATCACGATGGCGCGCATTGTATACCTCATGCTTTGCTGCGCGCACCGTGACCTAACTCAACGGTTAGTAAGCCGCCCGGTAGATTTTCTCGATATCGGCCGCACTGAGCTGACGCGGGTTATTGCGCATCAGGCGCTCGATACCCGCAGCTTCCGTGGCCATGGCCGCAATGGCGTCTTCGGGCACCCCGAAACTGCGCAGCCCGGCGGGAATCTCGACAGCGGCGCACAGTCGCGTCATAGCCTCCACCGCGCGGTCGGCAGCCTCGCTGACACTCAAGCCCGTCACATTCACGCCCATGGCTTGGGCAATATCCTGCATACGTTCGACGCAGGCCAACTTGTTCCAATGCATGACGTACGGCAGCAACAGCGCATTGCTCACACCATGGGCAATATTGAAACGCCCGCCCAGCGGGTAAGCCAGCGCATGCACGGCACCGACTCCGGCATTCCCGAATGCCATGCCGGCCATGAGGCTGGCGGTCGCCATGTCATCACGGGCCTGCAGGTTGGCCGGGTTGGCGTAAGCCTTGGGCAGCGCGTTGGCAATCAGCTTGATGGCGCCGATGGCCAGGGCGTCGGTGATCGGCGAGGCGTTCAGTGACAGATAGGACTCAATGGCATGCACCAAGGCGTCCACACCACTGGCCGCGGTGACACTGCGCGGGCAGGTCAGAGTCATTTGTGGGCTGATCAGCGCGACATCCGGCAGCAGGTAGTCGCTGACGATGCCTTTTTTCAGCTGTGCGGCCTTGTCGGAGAGGATCGCCACATTGGTCACCTCCGAACCGGTGCCCGCCGTGGTCGGGATGGCGATCAGCGGCGGGCCCTTGCGCGGCACCTGGTCGACCCCGAACAAATCCGCCAGCGCACCGTGGTAGCCGGCATACGCCGCCACGCTCTTGGCGATATCGATGGCACTGCCGCCGCCCACACCAATGAGGCCGTCATGCCCGCCTTCGCGGTACGCACGCATGCAGTCTTCAACGATGGCGATTTCCGGGTCGGGCAGTACGCGATCGAAGATTTCGTAAGCACGATCGCCCAGCTGTTCGAGGGCCAGGGCCACAGTGCCAGACTTGACCAGGGCCGCATCGGTGACGATCAGCGGGTTATCCACATCCAGCCGGGTCAGTTCCGCGGCCAATTGCTCGATGGCGCCCGCGCCGGTCAGCAGTTTATGGGCGATCTTGAATGAGGAAGTACTCATGTGCGCGGCCTCTTATGAATGATGGGCTGGCACAAGAATAGCTGCCCATCGCGTGTTGTCTGCCATTCACTGGTTGAATGGTCATCGCCGATAACCTGCTGGCAGAAAACCACGCCCCACATCACTGACAAATACTGACCAACCCATTAGGCTGCTCACATCACTTATGGCCGGAAATTAACGATGCTTTTTCTCCACCGTTCGGCACTGCCAACGTTGTGCCTGTCGCTACTATGTGCCAGCGCCCTGCCTGCTCACGCCGCCGACGCGCCCGCGCCCGCTGCCGAAAAACCTGCTGAGCGCCAACCTCTGCCCGAGCGCAGCCAGTCGCAAGCCAGCGCTCTGGAGCGCCAGATTCCGCAACCGGAACAACAACAGCTGCAAGCCGGTAGCGATTCGTTCCTGGCCCTTTGGAAACCCGCCAACGGCGCAGAGGCCGAAGGTGTGGTGATTATCGTACCGGGCGCCGGGGAGAACGCCGACTGGCCGCAAGCAATCGCCCCCTTGCGGCGCAAGTTACCGGATGCGGCCTGGGGCACCTTGAGCCTGTCACTGCCGGACGTAAATGTAGACACCTTGCCGCCACGGGTCATCGAACCGCCAAAAGCTGCGGTCGACACCAGCAGCAAGGACGGCAGCACGGCTGCCAAACCTGTCGAACAGGCCGCCAGCGCCGAGGCCGAAGGTACTGATCCGGCGGTGGTGCCGGATGCGGATGAACAGGACAAGACCGACGCCAAGCGCATCTTCGACCGCATCGACGCCGCCGTCGCCTTCGCCCAGACCCAAAGCGCCCGCAGTGTGGTGCTGCTCGGCCACGGCACCGGTGCCTGGTGGGCCGCACGTTACCTGAGCGAGAAACAGCCATCCCAGGTGCAGAAGCTGATCATGGTGGCCGGGAAGACGCCGGCGGCTCGCCAACCGGACCTGCAACAACTGGCGCCGAGCTTGAAGGTGCCCACGGCGGATGTGTTTTATCAAGACACACCCCAGGAACGCAAAAACGCGCAGGAGCGTATCCAGGCGGCCAAGCGCTCGAAGAATGACGGTTACAAGCAGGTATCGCTCACGGCGTTGCCCGGCAATAGCGCAGCAGAGCAGGAACAGTTGTATCGGCGGGTTCGCGGATGGCTCAGCCCGCAGGGCGGCGCAGACTGATCATGTCTTCGAACCTGTTGCAGAAACAATGTGGGAGGGGCCTCTCAGGCCGACAGCCTCAGCGAAAATCCCGACGCTCGCGAATCAACGCATAAGCGTTATGCAGCTCCCGGGTGCGTTCGGTGGCTTCACGCACTTGTGCAGGGCTGGCGCCCGTGCCGGCGATCTTGTCCGGGTGGTGGCGGCTGAGGAGGCGACGGTAGGCGCGTTTGATCACCGAGGGCTCAGTGGTCGCCGTCACACCCAGAACCCGCAACGCCTCCTGATAGGCTCCACCACGATTGGCCAGCGGCTTGCGCTGCGGCGCGTAATCGGTTGCCAGTGCCTGGAGTTGTTGCGGCGTCCAGCCCAGCCATTTGCCCCACAGGTCGATCAGGTCGCGCTCGGCGTCATCCGCCCGCCCGTCCGCCCAGGCCATGCGCCAACAGGCACGTAGCACGCCTTCCGCCGCATGGGGTTGCGCCTTGAGCACACGCAGGTAGCTACGCACACGGTCGCTGCCAGACTTGCCCCGGTTGAAGGCGCTGATAGCGCGACGCTGGGCCGGCTCGGACATATCCAAGGCGCGCATCTCCTGACGCGCCTGCTGGATATGCCCATCCACAACCCGGCCGTTACTCTTGGCCAACCGCCCCAACAGCACAAACAACAGTTCGTCGTTGCGCAACGCCGGGCGCCCGCCCAGGCGTTCGCGCAACTGCGCCCAACTGTGCAGTTGCAGGCGACGATCCAGCGCCTGCCCCAGCAATGCACCCAACAAGGCCCCCGGAATACTGGCAATGGCAAAGCCAGCCCCGGCGCCGATCAGCGTCCCTGGCCACAACATCCTACTGCTCCGCTGTCAGCAAGGTTTCGACTTGCGCCAGACGCTTCAGCGTCCCGACATCCACCCAGCGTCCCGTCATGTGCTCCCCCGTTACCAGACCTTTAGCCATGGCCGCACGCAACAGCGGCGCCAACTTGAAGGCACCGGCGCTGCAACCCGCGAACAATTTGGGGTCGAGCACTGAAATGCCACTGAAGGTCAGGTTATCGGCACCGGGCGTGGCATCATGAAGCAGACCTTTATCCAGGTAGAAATCCCCGCCTGACGGGTGGTGCTCAGGGTTGTCGACCATCACCAAGTGCGCCAGGCCCTGGATCGGCTGCCCGAGGCGGGTAAAATCGTAGTCAGTCCAGATATCGCCATTGACCACCAGGAAGGGGTCATCCCCCAGCAGCGGCAACGCCTGGAATATCCCGCCCCCCGTTTCCAGCGGCTCCCCCTCCGGCGAGTAGCGGATGCGCAGCCCGAACTGGGCGCCGTCACCCAAGTAGTTTTCAATCTGCTGGCCAAGCCAGGCATGGTTGATCACGATCTCGGTAAAGCCGGCCTTCGCCAAAGCTTCAAGGTGATACTCGATCAACCGCTTGCCGCCGGCTTGCACCAGCGGCTTGGGCGTATGCAGGGTGAGCGGACGCATGCGCTCGCCCTTGCCCGCCGCAAGGATCATCGCCTTCATACAATGGCCTCGGCGGGCTGGCGCAGGCTGGCGAGCAGTTCGCCCAGGTCGCTCAACTCGGGTCGGTCGGCGAGCACCGCGTCTATATAAGCAAAGAAACGCGGCACGTCGGCCAGGTAGCGCGGTTTGCCGTCACGGTGGCAAATACGCGAAAAAATACCGATGACCTTGAGATGACGCTGCACGCCCATCAGGTCGCTGGCGCGCAGAAAGTCTTCGAAGTCGTCCTGCACCGGGATCCCCAACCGCCCGGCGCGCTGCCAGTAGCCGTGCTGCCATTCACGCACACGAGCTTGGGGCCAACTGAGGAAAGCGTCCTTGAACAGGCAGGTAATGTCGTAAGTCACCGGGCCGTAGACTGCATCTTGAAAATCCAGTACGCCAGGGTTCGGTTCACTGATCATCAGGTTGCGCGGCATATAGTCGCGATGCACCAGCACCTTGGGCTGCGCCAGGGCACTGTCGATCAATTTTTCGCTGACGCGTTGCCAGAGGGCTTGTTGCTCAGCGTCGAAGTCGATCCCCAGGTGACGGCGCACATACCATTCCGGGAACAACTCCAGCTCGCGACGCAACAAGGCCACGTCGTAGCTGGGCAATGGTGCGTCCATCGGCAATTGCTGGAAAGCCAGCAGCGCATCGATGGCATCGGCAAATAATTGATCGGCATTTTCAGCGTCAATCACATCCAGATAGGTTTTTCTACCCAGGTCATTGAGCAAAAGAAAGCCACGAGGCAAGTCTTCTGCATAAATTTTTGGCACATTTATTCCTGATTTCGCCAGTAAATGCGCGATATCGACGAAAGGTTTGCAGTTTTCCTGGGGGGGTGGCGCGTCCATTACGACGAACGTATGGGCACCGCCCTCCCACCGGAAGTAACGCCTGAAACTCGCGTCGCTGCTGGCCGCGGTCAATGTGGCCGGGGGTACGGGACCCCAGTCCTGAGCGTTGAAGAGGATCGGCAACTGCTCATCCAGCCAGACTTCCAGCTGTTGTAAACGTAGATCTTGCTCGGGCATTACAAGGGTCTCCGACGGCGCTAGCCGTCAAGCGGGGCATGCTTTATTATCACGCATCTTTTTCAGACCATCGAGAGGCGTGCGGCCCAAACCGCGGGCAGATGGCACGCAGGAAGCCCGGACTAATAAGATGGCATTGAAATCCCCCGCGTTTCGTAGAAAATTTCCGTTGCTGGTAACCGGCAGTCTGCTGGCCTTGCAACCTTTCGCCACCTCATTCGTGGTCGCCGCGGAACAGTATGACTGCTCAGTCTCTGCTTCGGGTGCCTGGGATTGCGCGCCGAAGACCGCCGCAGCCCCATTGCCACCGCGCCCGGTGCATGACGGTTCTGCCGTCAGCTCGGCCAACGGCACGCCGCAAGGCAAGGCTGGCGGCAGCGTCGACGCCGAGCCCAAGACCGTGCTGGTCACCGAATCCAAGGGCCGTGGCCTGCGCTCGCGCAGCGCCGACTACAGCCACCTGGACTGGGTGCCTCGCGACAAGCTGACTGCTGCGCAGCTGGCCGAGACCGGCCCTTACTGCGGCGGTGCCTACATCGAGCCGACTCGTCCTGGCATGAACGACAAGACGGACAAGAGCGATGCGCCGACCTTCATCGGTGCCAAGGCCTCGCGCTACGAGCAGGAACAGCAGGTCGCCACCCTGGCCGGTGACGTGGTCATGCGCCAGGGCAGCATGCAGCTTGAAGCGGACGAAGCCAGCCTGTACCAGGCCGAGAACCGTGGCGAGCTGAACGGCAAGGTGCGACTGCGCGACAACGGCGCGCTGATCGTGGGCGACCATGCCCAGGTCCAGCTCGACACCGGCGCCGCCCAGATCGACAACGCCGAATACGTGATGCACAAGTCGCGCATTCGCGGTAACGCCCTGTACGCCAAGCGTGCCGAGAACGCGATCATCCGCCTCAAGGACGGTACGTACACCACCTGCGAGCCGGACAGCAACGCCTGGCAGCTCAAGGGCAACAACATCACGTTGAACCCGGCCACCGGTTTCGGTACGGCCACCAACGCGACGTTGCGGGTCAAGAACATCCCGATCCTGTATACCCCGTACATCTACTTCCCGATCGACGACCGTCGTCAATCCGGCTTCCTGCCGCCGAGCTTCAGCACCGGCAGCGAGACTGGCTTCACGCTGGTAACGCCGTACTACTTCAACCTGGCACCGAACTACGATGCCACGTTGTACCCGCAATACATGACCAAGCGCGGCTTGTTGATGGAGGGCGAATTCCGCTACCTGACCAAGTCGAGTGAAGGGCAGTTTGGTGGGGCGTATCTCAACGATGACAACGATGAGCGAAGCAAGCAGACCGACTCCGAAAAAACTCGCTATATGCTCAATTGGCAGCATAGAGGTGGGCTGGATTCACGCTTGTCGACACTGGTTGATTACACCAAGATCAGCGATCCGTTCTACTTCCAGGACTTGAAGTCCTATGAGGAAGGCGTTGAGAGTCAGGACTTCCTGAACCAGCAGGGCACTGTGAGCTACCGTGGCGACAGCTATCAAGCCGCTGTTAACTTGCAGTCGTACCAACTGGCGACGATTTCCCAGATCACTCCGTATGATCGACTACCGCAAATTACATTTAACGGTACCCTCCCGTTTCAACCGGCTGGGCTGAATTTCTCCTATGAGACCGAAGCAGTCAGGTTTGATCGTGACTTGCGTAGTGGCAGAGTGCTCGACAAGGATGGCGGTCCATTCGACCCTGTAACAGGCCTTCTCGGTGAAAAGCGCCTGGATGAAAACGTAACAGGTCTGACCCGTGCAAACGGTACTCGACTGAACGTTGCACCAGCTGTCTCTTACCCGATGAACTGGAGCTACGGCTTTATCACGCCGAAGTTAAAGTACGTCTATACCAAATACGATTTGGATCTTGATGGTACAGGTAAAGATCAAATGGCCAAGGCTGGCCAGACATTTAACAGCTCACAAGATCGCTCTGTACCTATCGCCAGCATCGACAGCGGCCTGTACTTCGACCGCAAAACCAATTGGTTCGGCAAAGACTACAATCAAACCCTCGAGCCTCGTGCGTACTACCTGTACGTGCCGAATAGAGACCAAACCGAGATCCCGGTCTTCGACACCAGCGAGAATTCGTTCAGCTATTCCTCCCTGTTCCGGGATAACCGCTTCAGCGGCTCCGACCGTATCGGTGACGAGAACAAGCTGTCCTTTGGCCTTACCAGCCGCTGGATCGAGGAAAATGGCTTTGAGCGCCAACGCGCCTCCATCGGCCAAGCGGTGTACTTCAAGGACCGTGAAGTCCAATTGCCAGGCGTCGACGCCAAGACGCGGGATGATGCGCACTCAAATGTTTCTCCAATCGCATTGGAATACGAGTTCCGCTTCAACCGCGACTGGCGCGCTACTGCCGACTACAACTGGGATACCGAGACCCATAGCCCTCGCTCCGGCAGCGCAATGTTCCACTACCAACCGGAAGACAACCCGAACAAGGTCGTCAACCTCGGCTACCGCTATCGCAACGACCAGGTGGTCTACAACCAGCTGACCGGCAAATGGCAGTTTGGTGGTGACTTCGGCCAGGAAGGCGAGAAGGACTTCGTGAAGGATTACTACAAAATCCAGCAACACGACTTCTCGATGATGTGGCCGATCGTTCCCCAGTGGAACCTGATCACCCGCTGGCAGTATGACTATGCCCGCAACCGCACCTTGGAAGCCTTCGGTGGTTTCGAATATGACAACTGCTGCTGGAAACTGCGCGTCATCAACCGTTACTGGGTTTCCAACGATGAATACACGCAGCTCGCCCCTCAGAACGAAAAGGGTGACCACGGGCTCTTCTTCCAGATCGTCCTCAAAGGACTCGGCGGCCTGACTGGCGCCAAGGTAGAGAGCTTCCTCGAAAAAGGCATTGAAGGTTATCGTGAACGTGAAGACAAAGCTTTCTGAGTGTTTGCGCCCGCTAGTGCTGGGCGCGCTGTTCCTGGGTACTGTTTCGGCACACGCCGCGGTTCAACAGCTGGATAAAGTTGCGGCCATCGTCGACAACGACGTGATCATGCAGAGCCAGCTGGACCAACGGGTCAAGGAAGTTCAGCAAACCATCGCCAAGCGTGGCGGTGGTGTGCCGCCGACCAGCGTCCTGGAACCCCAGGTACTGGAGCGTCTGATCGTCGAAAACCTGCAGTTGCAGATCGGCGAACGTTCCGGCATCCGGATTTCGGACGAAGAGCTGAACCAGGCCGTCGGCACCATTGCTCAACGCAACAACATGAGCATTGATCAGTTCCGCGCCGCCCTGGCTCACGATGGCTTGTCCTATGAGGACGCCCGCGACCAGATCAAGCGCGAGATGATCATCAGCCGTGTGCGCCAGCGCCGTGTGGCCGAACGGGTCCAGGTATCGGAGCAGGAAGTGAAGAACTTCCTGGCCTCGGACCTTGGCAAGATGCAGCTCTCCGAAGAACTGCACCTGGCCAATATTCTTATTCCTACCCCTGACGCCGCCAACTCCGAGCAACTGAATGCCGCTGCGGCCAAGACCCAAGCGGTGTACGACCGCCTGAAAGCCGGTGCTGACTTTGCCCAGACCGCCATTGCCGTCTCCGGCAGCGATAACGCACTGGACGGCGGTGACATGGGCTGGCGTAAAGCCGCACAGCTGCCGCCTCCGTTCGATCGCGAGCTGAGCTCCATGGAAGTCGGCGGCATCACCCAACCGGCACGTACCCCAGGTGGCTTCATTATCCTCAAGCTGCTGGGCAAGCGCGGCGGCGAGACCTCGCTGAAAGACGAAGTACACGTTCGTCACATCCTGGTCAAACCAAGCGAAATCCGTACCGAGGCACAAACCAAGGAACTGGCGCAGAAGATCTACGACCGCATCGAAAGCGGTGAAGACTTCGCCACCCTGGCCAAAAGTTTCTCGGAAGACCCTGGTTCTGCCCTTAACGGCGGCGACTTGAACTGGATCGACCCGAAAGCCCTGGTGCCCGAGTTCCAACAGGTCATGGCCGACACACCGCAAGGCGTATTGTCCAAGCCGTTCAAGACTCAATACGGCTGGCATGTCCTGGAAGTCCTTGGCCGTCGCGCCACCGACAACACCAACCAGGCCCGCGAGCAGCAAGCCCTGACCGTGCTGCGTAACCGCAAATACGACGAAGAGCTGCAAACCTGGTTGCGTCAGATCCGTGACGAAGCCTACGTAGAGAACAAGCTGCCAGGCGCCGAGCAAACAGGCACCGACCAGGCAACCCAGTGAAACCCCAGCGTTTCGCGGTGACACCCGGCGAGCCGGCCGGCATTGGTCCAGACCTGTGCCTGCTGCTCGCCTCGCAACCTCAGCCACACCCCCTGATTGCCATTACCAGCCGCGACCTGCTCCTTGAGCGGGCCGCGCAGTTGGGCGTGGCTGTCAACTTGCTGGAAGTGGCACCGGGCAATTGGCCGGACCTGCCCGCCCCGGCCGGCAGCCTGTATGTATGGGACACCCCTTTACAGGCCAAGGTGGTCGCCGGGCAACTGAACAAGGCCAATGCAGCCTTTGTGCTGGAAACCCTGACACGCGCCGGGCAAGGCTGCATCGACGGCGACTTTGCCGGCATGATCACCGCGCCCGTGCATAAAGGCGTGATCAACGAATCCGGCATCGCGTTTTCCGGCCATACCGAATTCCTCGCCGAGCTGACCCATACCGAACAGGTCGTGATGATGCTGGCGACCCGTGGCCTGCGTGTTGCGCTGGTGACCACACATCTGCCACTGCGCGATATTGCCGACGCCATCACCGCCGAGCGCATAGAGCGCGTCACGCGCATCCTGCATGACGACCTGCAACACAAATTCGGCATTGCCCGACCGCGTATCCTGGTCTGCGGGCTAAACCCCCATGCCGGTGAAGGCGGCCACTTGGGCCATGAAGAAATCGACATCATTGAACCGACCTTAGAGCGCCTGCGCCAAGAAGGCATGGACCTGCGCGGCCCATTGCCTGCAGACACTCTGTTTACCCCCAAATATCTGGAGCACTGCGACGCAGTGCTGGCGATGTACCACGACCAGGGGCTGCCCGTGCTGAAGTACAAAGGCTTCGGTGCTGCAGTCAACGTGACACTGGGCCTGCCGATCATCCGCACCTCCGTCGACCATGGCACTGCCCTGGACCTGGCGGGCAGCGGCAAGATCGATACCGGCAGCCTGCACGTAGCCCTGGAAACCGCCTATCAGATGGCCGAGACCCGTATATGACTGAGCATTACCAACACCGGGCGCGCAAGCGCTTCGGACAGAACTTCCTGCACGACGCGGGCGTGATCGACCGCATCCTGCGCTCCATCCACGCCAAGCCAGAAGACCGCCTGCTGGAAATCGGCCCGGGCCAGGGCGCGCTGACCCAAGGCCTGCTTGCCAGCGGCGGGCAACTGGACGTGGTGGAACTGGACAAGGACCTGATCCCGATCCTGAACCAGCAGTTCGCTGGCAAGCCCAACTTCAACCTGCACCAGGGTGATGCGCTGAAGTTCGACTTCAATAGCCTGAATGCCGCCCCCAATAGCCTGCGGGTGGTGGGCAACCTGCCGTACAACATCTCCACACCGCTGATTTTCCACCTGCTGAACAACGCCGGGATCATCCGCGACATGCACTTCATGCTGCAGAAGGAAGTGGTGGAGCGCCTGGCCGCAGGCCCTGGCGGTGGCGATTGGGGCCGTTTGTCGATCATGGTCCAGTATCATTGCCGCGTGGAGCACCTGTTCAACGTCGGCCCGGGCGCGTTCAACCCGCCGCCGAAGGTTGATTCAGCCATCGTACGCCTGGTGCCGCATGCCGTGCTGCCCCACCCAGCCAAGGATCACAAGCTGCTGGAGCGCGTTGTGCGTGAAGCGTTCAACCAACGCCGCAAGACGCTGCGCAACACGCTCAAGGCCCTGCTGAGCAACGCTGAAATCGAAGCTGCCGGTGTCGATGGCAGCCTGCGCCCCGAACAGCTGGACTTGGCCGCGTTCGTACGCCTGGCTGACCAACTGGCGATTCAGCCAGCTCCGACAGAAGGATAAGGCTCAACGCGATCCAATGTGGGAGGGGGCTTGCTCCCGATAGGGGAGTATCAGTGGATACATTTTCAACTGACACATCGCTATCGGGAGCAAGCCCCCTCCCACATTTGGATCACGTATCTGGCCTAGTGCCCACCTCATGGCCTAGACTGACCCGCATCTGCTGTCCCCTGCTTTTAAGGCCTCTTGCATGTCCGATCCTCGCTATCAGATCGACGTCAGCGTCGTCACCCGCTTCCTGGCGGACCAATCGCAACCCGAACAGAACCGCTTTGCCTTTGCCTACACCGTCACCGTAAAAAACAACGGGTTGGTCCCGGCCAAGCTGCTGTCGCGCCACTGGGTCATTACCGATGGCGACGGCCAGGTCGAGGAAGTGCGTGGAGCAGGCGTTGTCGGCCAGCAACCCTTGATCAACAGCGGCGCCAGCCACACCTACAGCAGCGGCACGGTGATGACCTCCAAGGTCGGCACCATGCAGGGCTCGTATCAGATGAAAGCTACCGACGGTCATTTGTTCGACGCAACGATCAAGCCCTTCCGCCTCGCGGTGCCCGGAGCCCTGCACTGATGGCGACGTACGCGGTCGGCGACCTGCAAGGTTGCCTGGAACCTCTCAAGTGCCTGCTCGAGCGCGTAGCCTTTGACCCCGCAAGCGATCGCCTGTGGCTGGTGGGCGACCTCGTCAACCGAGGCCCCCACTCCCTGGAGACCCTGCGCTATCTCTATAGCCTGCGTGACTCGCTGGTATGCGTACTCGGCAACCACGACCTGCACCTGCTCGCGGCCGGCAATAACATCGAGCGCCTGAAAAAGGGCGACACCCTGCGCGAAATCCTCGAAGCGCCGGACCGCGCCGAGTTGCTCGACTGGCTGCGCCGGCAAAAACTCATGCACTACGATGAGGGCCGCAACATGGCCTTGGTGCATGCAGGCATCCCACCTCAGTGGACGCTGAAAAAAGCCCTCAAATGCGCCGCTGAAGTCCAAAGTGCACTGGCCGATGACACCCTGTACACCACCTACCTGGACGGCATGTACGGCAACGAACCGGTGAAGTGGGACAACGACCTCACGGGCGTAACCCGCCTGCGCGTGATCACCAACTACTTTACGCGGATGCGCTTCTGCACCGCTGAAGGCAAGCTGGACCTCAAGAGCAAGGAAGGCGCCGACACCGCGCTACCCGGCTACAAGCCATGGTTCGCCCATAAGGAGCGCAAGACCCGTGATACGAAGATCATCTTTGGTCACTGGGCCGCCCTGGAAGGCAAATGCGACGAACCCGGCGTGTTCGCCCTCGACACCGGCTGCGTATGGGGCGGCGCCATGACCCTGATGAACATCGACACCGGCGAGCGCTTCGGCTGCCAGTGTGAACCCCCTCTTTCCATTACCCAGCCGGCCGCCGCCAAACCATAGGAGCCCGCCATGACCGAATTCAAACGTATCCCTCCCCAAGAAGCCCAAGCGCTGCGCGAGCAAGGCGCGGTGGTCGTCGATATCCGCGACCAGCCTACCTATGCGGCAGCTCATATCCCCGGCGCCAAGCATCTGGACAACGTCAACATCGCCGACTTCATCCGCGCCGCCGACCTCGATGCGCCGCTGATCGTAGCCTGCTACCACGGCAATTCCAGCCAGAGCGCGGCCGCTTACCTGGTCAGCCAGGGCTTCTCCGACGTCTATAGCCTGGACGGCGGCTTTGAGCTGTGGCGTGGGACCTACCCTTCGGAAATTTCCGAAGGCGATTCGCAATAATTTTTTTCACACCCCGCTACCCCGCGTGACGCTTGGGCTTGCGCCGTTTCTGACGAACGGCGCAGCCAAACTAATTGCGCATCGCGCCTTGACCTCCCGGATTCCGAACTATCCTTAAGCGCAGGCCATCCGAATCAGGGGAGAGCCGGTACACCGGCGTACGGGTCATCGGTAGCGTTTCAGGGTGTTCTGGGGGGAAAACAGCCATTGGCGCGTGTCAATGACTGCCAGCATCCGCTGATTGATCCGGCGTCGGCTCCACGTATCGAGCGAGGTGACGACGTCATGAGTATCTTTAGCCACTTCCAACAACGCTTCGCGTCCACGCAGCAGGAAGAACTCACGCTTCAAGAGTATCTCGAGCTGTGCAAGCAGGACCGCAGCACCTATGCCTCTGCCGCCGAACGCCTGCTATTGGCGATCGGCGAGCCGGAGCTGGTGGAAACCGCCAACAATTCGCGCCTGTCGCGAATATTCTCCAACAAGGTGATCCGCCGCTATCCGGCCTTTGAAGACTTCCATGGCATGGAAGAATGCATCGACCAGATCGTCTCCTACTTCCGCCATGCCGCCCAAGGCCTGGAAGAGAAGAAACAGATCCTTTACCTGCTCGGGCCAGTCGGCGGCGGCAAGTCGTCCCTGGCGGAAAAGCTAAAGCAGTTGATCGAGAAGGTGCCCTTCTACGCGATCAAGGGCTCGCCGGTCTTCGAGTCGCCCCTGGGCCTGTTCAACGCCACGGAAGATGGCGCGATTCTCGAAGAAGACTTCGGTATACCGCGGCGCTACCTCAACACCATCATGTCGCCTTGGGCCACCAAGCGCCTGGCCGAGTTCGGCGGTGATATCAGCCAATTCCGCGTAGTGAAACTCTACCCGTCGATCCTCAACCAGATCGGCGTGGCCAAGACCGAACCGGGCGACGAAAACAACCAGGATATTTCTGCACTGGTGGGCAAGGTCGATATCCGCAAACTCGAAGAATTCCCACAGAACGACGCTGACGCCTACAGCTACTCCGGCGCGCTGTGCCGGGCCAACCAGGGCTTGATGGAGTTCGTGGAGATGTTCAAGGCGCCGATAAAGGTGCTCCACCCACTGCTCACCGCTACCCAGGAAGGCAACTACAACAGCACCGAAGGCCTGGGCGCGATTCCGTTCACCGGGATCCTGCTGGCCCACTCCAATGAATCGGAATGGCACACCTTCCGTAACAACAAGAACAACGAAGCCTTCATCGACCGGATCTATATCGTCAAGGTGCCGTACTGCCTGCGGGTCAGCGATGAGATCAAGATTTACGACAAGCTGCTGTTCAACAGCTCCCTGGCCAAGGCCCACTGCGCACCCGACACGTTGAAGATGCTCGCCCAGTTCACCGTACTGTCGCGCCTCAAGGAGCCGGAGAATTCGAATATCTATTCGAAAATGCGGGTGTATGACGGCGAGAACCTCAAGGACACCGACCCCAAGGCCAAGTCGATCCAGGAGTATCGCGATACAGCGGGCGTCGATGAGGGCATGAATGGCCTGTCGACACGCTTTGCGTTCAAGATCCTGTCCAAGGTCTTCAACTTCGACCCCCACGAGATCGCCGCCAACCCGGTGCATCTGCTGTATGTATTGGAGCAGCAGATCGAACAGGAGCAATTCCAGGCGGAAACCCGCGAACGCTACCTGCGCTTCCTCAAGGAATACCTGGCACCGCGCTACATCGAGTTTATCGGCAAGGAAATCCAGACCGCGTACCTTGAGTCCTACAGCGAGTATGGTCAGAACATCTTCGACCGCTATGTGCTGTACGCCGACTTCTGGATTCAGGACCAGGAGTACCGCGATCCGGAAACCGGCGAAATCCTCAATCGCGTGGCGCTCAACGAAGAGCTTGAGAAGATCGAGAAACCGGCCGGCATCAGCAACCCAAAGGATTTCCGCAACGAAATCGTCAACTTCGTACTGCGCGCCCGTGCCAACAACAATGGCAAGAATCCCACCTGGCTCAGCTACGAGAAGCTGCGGGTGGTCATCGAAAAGAAAATGTTCTCCAACACCGAGGATCTGCTGCCGGTCATCAGCTTCAATGCCAAGGCCAGCAAGGAGGATCAGCAAAAACACAACGACTTCGTCACACGAATGGTCGAGCGCGGCTACACCGACAAACAGGTACGACTGCTCTCCGAGTGGTACTTGCGGGTGCGTAAATCGCAGTAAGGCAGCGACAAGCCAACGCTGCCAGGCATCCGGCCTGGCGGCTGACCGCTTGTCTCTAAGCTTCCAGCTCGCGGCTTGAAGCTTGTAACGTGAAGCTGCCCGGAGGGCTCCCCATGAGCTATGTGATCGACCGACGCCTTAATGGCAAGAACAAGAGCACGGTAAACCGCCAGCGTTTCCTGCGGCGTTACCGTGACCACATCAAAAAGGCCGTAGAAGAAGCCGTCAGCCGCCGCTCCATTACCGACATGGAGCATGGCGAGCAAATCAGCATTCCCGGCCGGGACATTGACGAGCCCGTGCTTCACCACGGGCGCGGCGGCAAACAGACCGTCGTGCACCCCGGCAACAAGGAATTCACCACCGGCGAACACATCCAGCGCCCACAAGGCGGCGGTGGCGGCAAAGGTCCGGGCAAGGCCGGTAATTCCGGCGAAGGCATGGACGAATTCGTGTTCCAGATCACCCAGGAGGAATTTCTCGAATTCATGTTCGAAGACCTGGAGTTGCCCAACCTGGTCAAGCGCAACCTGACCGGCACCGACACGTTCAAGACCGTACGCGCCGGGATCAGCAACGAGGGCAACCCCTCGCGCATCAACATCATCCGCACTTTGCGTTCAGCCCATGCACGACGCATCGCCCTCTCGGGCAGCAGCCGCGCAAAACTGAAGGCGGCCAAGGAAGAGCTGGCGCGTTTGAAGCGTGAAGAACCAGACAACTTCGGCGATATCCAGGAAATCGAGGCAGAAATCGAGAAACTCAGCGCACGCATTCACCGCGTGCCGTTCCTCGACACCTTTGATTTGAAATACAACCTGCTGGTCAAGCAACCCAACCCCAGCTCCAAGGCCGTGATGTTCTGCCTGATGGATGTCTCCGGCTCCATGACCCAGGCCACCAAGGACATCGCCAAGCGTTTCTTCATCCTGCTGTACCTGTTCCTGAAACGGAACTACGACAAGATTGACGTAGTCTTCATTCGCCATCACACCAGCGCACGGGAAGTGGATGAAGAAGAGTTTTTTTATTCGCGGGAAACCGGCGGCACCATCGTATCCAGCGCCTTGAAGCTGATGCAGGAAATCATGGCCGAGCGCTACCCTGCCAACGAATGGAACATCTACGCTGCACAAGCTTCGGATGGCGACAATTGGAACGACGATTCGCCGATCTGCCGCGACATTCTGATCAACCAGATCATGCCGTTCGTGCAGTACTACACCTATGTTGAAATCACCCCCCGTGAGCATCAGGCCCTGTGGTTCGAATACGAGCGCATCGGCGAAGCCTTTGCCGACACGTTCGCCCAACAGCAACTGGTCTCGGCCGGCGATATCTATCCGGTCTTCCGTGAACTCTTCCAGCGCAGGTTAGTGACATGACCGCCAAAAAAGAGAACAAGCGCCAACCCCTATCCACTGGCTCCGAGTGGACCTTTGAACTGATCCAGGCCTATGACCGGGAGATCAGCCGTATTGCGGCAGGTTATGCCCTGGACACTTACCCCAACCAGATTGAAGTGATCACCGCTGAGCAAATGATGGATGCCTATGCCTCGGTGGGCATGCCGCTGGGTTATCACCACTGGTCCTATGGCAAACACTTCCTCAGCACCGAGAAGTCCTATACGCGAGGCCAGATGGGCCTGGCCTACGAGATCGTGATCAACTCCGACCCGTGCATCGCCTATCTGATGGAAGAAAACACCATCTGCATGCAGGCGCTGGTGGTGGCTCATGCCTGCTATGGACATAACAGTTTCTTCAAAGGCAACTACCTGTTTCGAACCTGGACCGACGCCAGCTCAATCATCGATTACCTCGTGTTTGCCAAGCAGTACATCATGCAATGCGAAGAACGACACGGCATTGATGCGGTGGAAGACCTGTTGGACTCCTGCCATGCACTGATGAATTACGGGGTCGACCGCTACAAGCGTCCCTATCCGATTTCAGCCGAGGAAGAGCGCCTGCGCCAGAAGGAACGCGAGGAGCACCTGCAGAAACAGATCAACGACCTGTGGCGCACCATTCCCAAGCGCGCCGGCAAAAACAACGACAAGGACAATGCACGCTTCCCCGCCGAACCCCAGGAAAACATCCTGTATTTTCTGGAAAAACACGCCCCGCTGCTGGAGCCTTGGCAACGTGAGATTGTGCGTATCGTGCGCAAGATCGCCCAGTATTTTTATCCGCAGCGCCAAACACAGGTGATGAACGAAGGCTGGGCAACATTCTGGCACTACACGCTGATGAACGACCTGTACGACGAGGGCCTGGTCACGGACGGCTTCATGATGGAGTTCCTCACGTCCCACACCAGCGTAGTCTTCCAACCCGGCTTCGACAGCCCGTATTACAACGGCATCAACCCCTATGCCCTGGGCTTTGCCATGTACCGCGATATCCGTCGCATGTGCGAACACCCCACCGAGGAGGATCGTCGCTGGTTCCCGGAGATCGCTGGCAGCGACTGGTTGTCGACCATCAAGTTCGCCATGAGCAGCTTCAAGGACGAGAGTTTCATCCTGCAGTACCTGTCACCTCAGGTGATTCGTGACCTCAAGCTGTTCAGCATTCTGGATGACGACCTGAAAGACGACCTTGTGGTCCCGGCCATCCATGATGAACCCGGCTACCGCATCATTCGCGAAACCCTGGCCGCCCAATACAACCTGGGCAACCGCGAGCCCAACGTGCAGATCTACAGCATCGATGTGCGCGGCGACCGTTCGCTCACCCTGCGTCATCAGCAACACGACCGTAAGCCGTTGGGCGATTCCACCGAGGAAGTGCTCAAGCACCTGCACCGACTGTGGGGGTTTGACATCCACCTGGAGACCCTGCAAGGCGATCAGGTGATGAAAACCCATCATGTGCCCCCGCGCAGCGATCATAACGACAACGACTACGGCCGCTTGGACATGGCCGTCGTTCATCTCTGAAACAGCAAAGCCTCCATTGCTCAGGCACAGGCGTTATCCTGTGCCGCTAATGGAGGCTTTTTCATGAAAATCTACAAAGTCGGCGGTGCGGTGCGTGATCGCCTGCTGGGCATCAAGGTCACCGATATCGACCGTGTCGTCGTAGGTGCAACCACCGAAGAGATGCTCGCCAAAGGCTATAAGCCCGTAGGGGCCGATTTCCCGGTATTTCTCGATCCGAAAAACGGCGATGAGTACGCCCTCGCCCGCACCGAACGCAAGAGTGGCCGAGGCTACGGTGGTTTTGTGTTTCACGCGAGCCCCGATGTCACGCTGGAGGAAGACCTGATTCGTCGCGACCTGACCATCAATGCCATGGCAGAAGACGATGACGGAACCCTGACCGACCCTTATCACGGCCAACGCGATCTTGAAGCGCGCATTTTGCGTCATGTTTCCCCCGCGTTCGCCGAAGATCCTCTGCGAGTAATGCGCGTCGCCCGCTTTGCCGCACGTTATGCACACCTGGGTTTCAAGGTCGCACCCGAGACGCTGGAATTGATGCGCCAGCTCAGTGAGTCCGGCGAACTGGAGGCCCTTACCCCCGAGCGCAGCTGGAAGGAAATCTCCCGCGCACTGATGGAGGATCAGCCACAGGTTTTCATCCAGGTGCTACGCGACTGCGATGCGCTGAAAACCCTGATACCGGAGGTAGATGCCCTGTTCGGCGTACCGCAACCCGAAGCCCATCACCCGGAAATAGATACTGGCGTACACACCTTGAGCGTGCTGGAACAAGCTGCATTGCACAAACAGCCGCTGACCGTACGCTGGGCCTGCCTGCTGCACGATTTGGGCAAGGGCCTGACGCCTGTGGATAAGTTGCCGCAGCATATTGCCCATGAGCACCGTGGCTTGAAGCTGATCAAGGCGGTGAACGAACGCTTCAAGGTACCGAGGGATTGCCAGGAACTGGCCTTGCTGGTGGGGCAATATCATACCCATGGGCATCGAGCGCTGGAGCTGAAAGCCTCGACTTTGCTGGAGTTGCTGCAAAGCTTTGACGTGTACCGCCGGCCGCAACGCTTCGAAGAATTTGTGATGGCCTGCGAAATGGATGCCCGGGGCCGCAAGGGTCTTGAGCAGCGCAGTTATCCACAGGCGGATTATTTGCGCGGCGCGGCGAAGGCTGCACGCGAAGTACCGGTCGCACCACTGCTGGAAAAAGGTTTCAAAGGCCCCGAGCTGGGAGAAGCGCTCAAGCGCGAACGGCTGAACGCGCTGAACGCCTACAAGGCACAGCCTTCACCGTAGTCACGGTCTTTGTGGCAAGCTCGGCTCCTACAGGAGATTGTCCGGTGTAAGTTGTCGGCCTTGCCACTCAAAGCCGACAGGCGCCAGCACCTGGTCGATCTGCGCATCGCGCCACAGCTCGGCCATTGTCTTGCCCGCCTCAGGGTGAACACGGTCCGGCGCCATCATCGACAGCGGCCACAATACAAAAGCGTTTTTAAGGATTTCTGCCCGTGGCAGGATCAATCCATCGAAATCACCCACCAAATCGCCATACAGCAACACGTCGATATCCAGCGGCAAGCCTTTGCGATCAGGCGCATACCGGCCATTATCGGCCTCGATGAATTTCAGTCGGCGATCCAACTCTAACAACGGCATATCGGTATAGGCCGACACCACCAGGTTGAAAAACGGCCCGCTCTTGATACCCACCGGCTGGCTCTCGAACACCGCCGAGCAGCGCATCTGCGTCAGGAACCCTGCCAGCGCATCCAGGCCGGCACATAGACGGCTCTCGCGCTCGATGTTGCTGCCAAGCCCGAGGTAAACCTGAGTCAACGACATCCGCGCTCGATCTCCACGCCCACGCCCTTGGCAGCGGGCACCGCGCCTGGCTTGGTCAACTTGAGGTGCAACCAGGGAATCTGGAATTCGCTCATCAGCACTTCGGCCAGGCGCTCGGCAAAGGTTTCCACCAACTGATACTGGGAATGCTCGGCAAAGGCCTGGATACGCGCGGATACACTGGCGTAGTCCAGCGCCAGGGTCAGGTCATCACCCGCGGCGGCCGGGCGATTATCCCAAGCAAAGCTCAGGTCCAGGCGCAGGCATTGACGGATGCCGCGCTCCCAGTCGTAGGCCCCGATCACGGTGTCCACTTCCAGGCCTTCGATAAACACTCTGTCCAAGCACTCTTCTCCGCAGCACGACAAGGGCGCGATGCCCCGTTAGAATCAGGGCGTCCTCGCCCGGAATAGTTAGCATGTTTTGGTCACTGGCGATTTTCGCCTACCTGCTCGGCTCGCTGTCCTTCGCCATTTTGCTCAGCCGCCTGACGGGAAATCCCGATCCGCGAATGAGTGGTTCAGGCAATGCCGGCGCCACCAATATGTTGCGCCTGGCCGGCAAGAAACTTGCCGTCCTGACCCTGCTGGGCGACGTTTGCAAGGGCCTGCTGCCCGTGCTGATCGCCAGTCTTGCCGGCCTTACTTTGCAACAGCAGGCCTGGGTGGGCATATGCGCCGTCCTCGGTCACCTGTTCCCATTGTACTTCCGCTTTCGCGGTGGCAAGGGTGTCGCCACCGCGGCCGGGATGCTGCTGGGCATCTACCCACCGGCAGCATTGCTGGCCATGCTCGCCTGGCTGCTGACGTTCTACCTGACCCGTACCAGCTCGTTGGCCGCGCTGATTGCCACCCCGCTTACCCTGCCGCTGTTGGCCTGGCAGGCACCGCAGGCGTTACTGCCGATGAGCGTGCTGACACTGCTGATCGTCTGGCGCCACCGCGGCAATCTACGCGACCTGTTTGCCGGGCGCGAACGGCATTTTTAAATACGCCGGGCGAAACCGGTTCACGTAAGCCCTACAGCGGCGGCAACTGCTCCATCGGCCAGCGCGCCTGCACGCTGATCGCCAGGCTTTCATGCTGCCCGGCCTGCAAGCGCTGGCAGCCGGCGTAGGCAATCATCGCGCCGTTGTCAGTGCAGAATTCCGGGCGGGCGTAGAACACATGGCCTTGCATGTCGCCGAGCATTTTTTCAAGCGAACTGCGCAACGCCTTATTGGCGCTGACGCCGCCTGCGATCACCAGCCGCTTCATACCTGCCTGCTTGAGGGCGCGCTTGCACTTGATGGTCAAAGTCTCTACCACGGCCTGCTGGAACGCCAGTGCGATGTCGCAACGGGCTTGCTGACCGTCGTCCCCGGCGCTGACGCTCTGCTGCCAGGTATTCAGCGCGGACGTTTTCAAACCGCTGAAACTGAACATCAGCCCCGGCCGATCACACATCGGACGCGGGAAAACGTAGCGCCCGGCGACGCCTTTCTCGGCCAGACGGGCGATTTCCGGACCACCAGGATAGTTAAGCCCCATCATCTTCGCGGTTTTGTCGAACGCTTCACCGGCGGCATCATCCAGGGACTCGCCCAACAGCGTGTATTGGCCGATTCCATCGACCTGAACCAACTGCGTATGACCACCCGACACCAACAAAGCGACGAACGGGAACTCTGGAGGTGTTTTTTCCAACATCGGCGCCAGCAAATGGCCTTCCATGTGGTGCACGCCAAGGGCGGGAATACCCCAGGCAAAGGCCAGTGCCTGGGCGCAAGAAGCCCCAACCAGAAGGGCTCCGACCAATCCGGGGCCTGCCGTGTAGGCGATGGCGTCGATCTCGGTCGGCACACAGCCGGCCTCATCCAGCACCTGGCGAATCAACGGCAGCATGCGTTTGACATGATCACGGCTGGCCAGCTCCGGAACCACGCCGCCATAGGCGCGGTGCAGGTCGATCTGACTGAACAGTGCATCGGCCAAAAGCCCGCGTTCACTGTCGTATAGTGCGACTCCGGTTTCGTCGCAGGAGGTTTCAAGTCCCAGTACTAGCATGGGTTTGCGCCTTGTAGAGGCTGAATTCGAAGGCGCGCATAATAGTCGCCACTCCCCCTCCCGACTAGCGGTTTTCGATCAGAGGCTTTGCATTCCGGCCAATGAGGGGTTAACATCCGCAACCCTTAAAAACCGACGACCTCAGCCGCGAATTTTTTGCGACGAGAACGTTGATTCCCGGTAATGAAAGAAGGTAGCTCTGGATGCCAGCCGTCAAAGTAAAAGAGAACGAACCCTTCGACGTAGCTCTGCGTCGTTTCAAGCGCTCCTGCGAAAAAGCCGGTGTTCTGGCTGAAGTTCGTAGCCGCGAATTTTATGAGAAGCCAACTTCTGAGCGTAAGCGTAAAGCAGCAGCCGCTGTTAAGCGTCACGCCAAGAAAGTTCAGCGCGAACAGCGCCGCGCCGTTCGTCTGTACTAATACACAGACGTTCGTAGCAAGCTTCTGCCAAGCCCGGCCCTCAGCCGGGCTGTTGGCATTTGCGGATATCGCTTGATGCTTCACCGTCGACGCCGCACATGCGACCGAGACACTGCTTCACACGTCAGGGCTGGCTCTTTTGCCAGCGGTGCACGTCTCTTCTGACGAGCCTAACAAGGCTACTGACGAGCACACCTATTCTTCAAGCAGGCGATCAACTGTATCGGCTGTGCCCATCGATGCGTTTCCGAGGCCCACCATTGGCCAAGACCGGACGCCCGGGCAACATTTCCATGCCGAACACTGATCAGAAACTACCCTCAGTGAATATTCGGCAGATACACTTCCTGAAGACCCATGCAGACGATGATGATCAAGCACTCCATACGTGCGCTTGAACACTTCACGGGCCCTCATTTACACGCAGTGATGACGAGAACGCCATGGCCGGGCTGATTCCCCAGAGCTTTATTGACGACCTTCTGAACCGCACCGACATCGTCGATGTTGTCAGCTCACGCGTACAGCTGAAAAAAGCCGGCAAAAACTACACCGCCTGCTGCCCGTTCCATAAAGAAAAAACGCCGTCATTCAGTGTCAGTCCCGACAAGCAATTCTATTATTGCTTCGGTTGCGGCGCTGGCGGTAACGCCCTCGGCTTCCTGATGGACCACGACAACCTGGACTTTCCCCAGGCCGTCGAGGATCTGGCAAAAGCCGCGGGCATGGAAATCCCCCGGGAAGAAAGTGGCCGCCCGCACAAACCCCGGCAACCCACCGATTCGCCGCTGTATCCGCTGCTGACCGCGGCCGCCGACTTCTATCGCCAGGCGCTTAAAAGCCATCCGCAGCGCAAGGCCGCCGTTGACTACCTCAAGGGCCGCGGCCTCACCGGTGAAATCGCCCGCGACTTCGGCCTCGGCTTCGCCCCGCCCGGCTGGGACAACCTGTACAAACACCTGAGCAGCGACACCCTGCAGCAAAAGGCCATGATCGATGCCGGCCTGCTGATAGAAAACGCCGAGACCGGCAAGCGTTATGACCGTTTCCGCGACCGCGTGATGTTTCCGATCCGCGACAGCCGTGGCCGCATCATCGCTTTCGGTGGCCGCGTACTCGGGGACGACAAGCCCAAGTACCTGAACTCCCCGGAAACCCCGGTGTTCCACAAGGGCCAGGAACTCTACGGCCTGTTCGAAGCGCGCAAGAACAACCGCAACCTCGACGAAATCATCGTGGTTGAAGGCTATATGGACGTGATCGCCCTGGCCCAGCAAGGTCTGCGCAACGCCGTGGCAACCCTGGGCACCGCCACCAGCGAAGAGCATTTGAAGCGCCTGTTCCGCGTTGTGCCCAGCGTGCTGTTCTGCTTTGACGGCGACCAGGCCGGCCGTAACGCCGCCTGGCGTGCGCTTGAGGCCACACTGTCAAGCCTGCAGGACGGGCGCCGCGCACGCTTCCTGTTCCTGCCCGAAGGCGAAGACCCGGATACCCTGGTCCGTTCGGAGGGTACCGACGCGTTCCGTGCGCGCATCAATCAACATGCGCAGCCGCTGGCGGATTATTTTTTCCAGCAATTGACCGAAGAAGCCGACCCGCGCTCGCTCGAAGGCAAGGCTCATATGGCCACCCTCGCTGCGCCATTGATCGACAAGGTGCCAGGCGCCAATTTGCGCACGCTGATGCGCCAGCGCCTGCTGGAAATTACCGGTTTGAGTGGCGAAGCCGTGAGCCAGCTGGTGCATAGCGCACCGCAAGATGCGCCGCCAGCCTACGATCCAGGCATGGATTACGACGCCATGCCGGACTATGCCGACTTTCACCAGCCTCAGGAGGCCTTTGCCCCCCAACAGGAGTGGACGCCGAAAAAGCCCGGGGCCGGCGGCAAGAAATGGGACAAGAAACCCTGGAGCAAAAATGGCAAGCGCGGTGATCGCGATGAAGCCTACGCTCCACGCACACCCGTAGCAGTGGAAGCCCCGACGCTTATTGCGCTGCGTACGCTGATTCATCACCCACAACTGGCCGGCAAGGTTGAAAGCGCCGACCACTTTGCCAACGAAAGCAACACCTACGCCCAGGTGCTGATTGCCCTGATCGAGGCGGTGCAGAAAAATCCCAAGCTAAACTCAATCCAGCTGATGGCTCGCTGGCACGGCACGGAACAAGGCCGTTTATTGAAAGCATTGGCGGAAAAGGAGTGGCTAATTGACGGCGACAACCTTGAACAACAGTTTTTAGACACCATTAATAGGTTATCTGCGGGTCAACACACTCAGACCCTCGATGAGCTCATTAAGAGAGCAAGGCAGCCGGGATTGTCGGCTGAAGAGCAGATTCAGATAGCAAAACAGATGCGCGACCTCTTAAAACAGAATGTTTACGCATCAAACCCGACCTCAGCTGGCGTGTGAGGTCATAGCTCGGGTATAATCCTCGGCTTGTTTTTTGCCCGCCAAGACCTTCAGTGGATAGGGTGTTATGTCCGGAAAAGCGCAACAGCAGTCTCGTATCAAAGAGTTGATCACACTTGGTCGTGAGCAGGGTTACCTGACTTACGCGGAGGTCAACGACCACCTGCCTGAGGATATTTCAGATCCAGAGCAGGTGGAAGACATCATCCGCATGATTAACGACATGGGGATCAACGTATTCGAAGTCGCGCCAGATAAGGATTCCCTTATGCTGGCCGACGCTGATACCGACGAGGCCGCCGCTGAGGAAGCTGCTGCCGCGCTGGCTGCAGTAGAGACCGATATCGGCCGCACGACGGACCCGGTGCGCATGTATATGCGTGAAATGGGTACTGTCGAGCTGCTGACACGCGAAGGCGAAATCGAAATCGCCAAGCGTATCGAAGAGGGCATCCGTGAAGTGATGGGCGCAATTGCGCACTTCCCAGGCACGGTTGACCACATTCTCTCCGAGTACACCCGCGTCACCACCGAAGGTGGCCGCCTGTCCGACGTCCTGAGCGGTTACATCGACCCGGACGACGGCATTGCGCCGCCTGCCGCCGAAGTACCGCCGCCTGTCGACGCCAAAGCCGCGAAAGCGGATGACGACGCCGAAGACGACGACGCCGAAGCCAGCAGCGACGACGAAGATGAAGTCGAAAGCGGCCCGGACCCAATCGTCGCGGCCCAGCGTTTCGGTGCGGTTTCCGATCAAATGGAAATCACCCGCAAGGCCCTGAAGAAGCATGGTCGCTCCAACAAGCAGGCAATTGCCGAGCTGGTGGCGCTGGCTGAGCTGTTCATGCCGATCAAGCTGGTGCCCAAGCAATTCGAAGGTTTGGTCGAGCGCGTTCGTAGCGCCCTTGAGCGTCTGCGTGCACAAGAGCGTGCGATCATGCAGCTGTGCGTGCGTGATGCCCGTATGCCGCGTACCGACTTCCTGCGCCAGTTCCCGGGCAACGAAGTTGACGAAAGCTGGACCGACGCACTGGCCAAGGGCAAGGCGAAATACGCCGAAGCCATCGGCCGCCTGCAGCCCGATATCATCCGCTGCCAGCAGAAGCTGACTGCGCTTGAGACCGAAACCGGTCTGACGATTGCTGAAATCAAGGACATCAACCGTCGCATGTCGATCGGTGAGGCCAAGGCCCGCCGCGCGAAAAAAGAGATGGTTGAAGCGAACTTGCGTCTGGTGATCTCGATCGCCAAGAAGTACACCAACCGTGGCCTGCAGTTCCTGGATCTGATCCAGGAAGGCAACATCGGCTTGATGAAAGCGGTAGACAAGTTCGAATACCGTCGCGGCTACAAGTTCTCGACTTATGCAACCTGGTGGATTCGTCAGGCGATCACTCGCTCGATCGCCGACCAGGCCCGCACCATCCGTATTCCGGTGCACATGATCGAGACCATCAACAAGCTCAACCGTATTTCCCGGCAGATGTTGCAGGAAATGGGTCGCGAACCGACCCCGGAAGAGCTGGGCGAACGCATGGAAATGCCTGAGGATAAAATCCGCAAGGTATTGAAGATCGCTAAAGAGCCGATCTCCATGGAAACGCCGATTGGTGATGACGAAGACTCCCATCTGGGTGACTTCATCGAAGACTCGACCATGCAGTCGCCAATCGATGTCGCCACCGTTGAGAGCCTGAAAGAAGCGACTCGTGACGTACTGTCCGGCCTCACCGCCCGTGAAGCCAAGGTACTGCGCATGCGTTTCGGCATCGACATGAATACCGACCACACCCTTGAGGAAGTCGGTAAGCAATTTGACGTGACCCGCGAGCGGATCCGTCAGATCGAAGCCAAGGCACTGCGCAAGTTGCGCCACCCGACGCGAAGCGAGCATCTGCGCTCCTTCCTCGACGAGTGATACCAGAACCCCCGGCCCAGGCCGGGGGTTTTGTTTTGCACAGATAAAATTCCCCGCAACACCCCTCCCCTGAAATGCCCGTCTACACTCGAACTATTCCCCGTGCCATAACGAGACCGTTATGCCCAGATTGCCGACCGTGTTGCTACTGTCGCTGCTGACCTGGACCGCAACGGCTGGCGCGTTGACTCTCACGGAGGATGAGCGTAGCTGGTTGGCGGACCATCAGGAGCTTCGCCTTGGGGTGGACGCGTCCTGGCCCCCCTTTGAATACCGTGATGAGAATGGTCGTTACCAGGGCCTGGCTGCCGACTATGTGCGCCTGATCCAGGACCGACTGGGTGTCAGGATCAAGCTGATCGAACCGGCAAACTGGACCGCTGTACTTGAACAAGCCCGGAGCAACCAGCTCGACTTGCTACCCGGCATCATGTCCACTCCGGAGCGCCAAAGCTACCTGGCCTTTACACGCCCCTACCTCGACTTTCCCATTGTCATCCTTGCCCATGAAGGCGGCGCGAAACCACGCAACCTAAAGGGTTTGTACGGGCTGAAAATTGCCGTGGTGGAAAACTATGCGCCCCATGAATTGCTGCGCACTCACCACCCGGACCTGAATCTGGTGGCGATGCCCAACGTCAGTTCGACGCTGCAAGCCCTGGCCACCGATGAAGTGGATGCAGTCGTCGGCGACTTGGCATCCAGCGTCTGGAGCCTGCGCCAACTCAAGCTCGATGGCTTGTACGTCAGTGGCGAAACGCCCTATCGCTACCAATTGGCAATGGGCGTCCCGCAGGAACAGAAAATGCTGGTGGGCATCCTGGACAAAGTCCTCGCCGACCTTAGCTCAGCCGAAACCGATGCGATCCAGCAACATTGGGTCGGCAGCTTCACCGATCACCGCACCTTCTGGGTCGACCTGCTGACGTACGGCCTGCCCGCTGTATTGTTGCTCAGTACCGTGCTGGCGGTGGTCATTCGGATCAATCGCCGGCTCAGTTCGGAAATCTCCCGCAGGGTCGCCCTTGAACAAGAACTGCGCAGCAGCGAATACCACTATCGCGGCCTGGTAGAGAGCTTGTCCGCCATCGCCTGGGAAGCGAGCATCAGCGATTTCACCTACAGCTATGTGTCGCCCCATGCCGAAGACTTGCTCGGCTATCCGCGCGCCCACTGGCTGATTCCGGGTTTCTGGCGCAACATCATTCACCCCGCCGACCTCACGCGCACCGAAGCGTATTGCTACCGGGAAACCCGTGCCAATCGTGATCACAGCGTCGATTACCGGGTCATCACGGCGGACGGCCGTTGCCTGTGGGTGCGCGATATTGTCAGCCTGATCGAACACGGCCATGAGCCAGTGCTGCGCGGCCTGATGATCGATATCAGCGAAGCCAAGCGCACGGAGGAAGCCCTGCAACTGTCCGAGCAGAAGTTTGCGTCGGTGTTCCAACAATGCCCCGACATTCTGGTGATCGCCAGGCTATCCGATGGCTGCCTGCTGGAGGTCAACAAGGCATTCGAGGACCAGATTGGCCTGACCGCCGACGAGGTCGTGGGCAAAGCCGCCTCAGATCTGAATATATGGGACATTCAGGGCGTCGGGCCGGATTTGTTGCAGCGGGTACAGACCACCAGTATCCGCAACCTGGAAATGTCCTTTCTGCGCAGCAACGGCCAAGCGTTTACGGGGCTGATCTCAGCTGAGCCTTTCCAACTCGACACCACCGAAGCTCTGGTGGTGGTAGTGCGCGATATCACCCAGCTCAAGGAAACCCAACAGCAACTGCAAACCTCCGAAGAGAAGTTCGCCAAGGCGTTCCATGCGTCCCCCGACGGCTTGCTGCTGAGTCGCCAAAGGGATGGCCTATTGATTGAGGTGAACGAAGGTTTCAGCCATCTGACCGGATTCACCAGCGCCTCTTCCCTCGACCAATCAACCCTGGACCTGGGCATCTGGGTCGACCTCAACGAACGCAAGCACATGCTGGAATTGATGCAGCGCGACGGCTTCGTGCGTGATTTCATCTGCCATATCCGTCGCGCCGACGGCCAGCTTCGCCTCTGCGAAGTCTCCAGTCGCCCGCTGCCCATCGGTGACGAAGACTGCATGCTGACCATCGCTCGGGACATCACCGAACGCCAGCAGATGCAGGAAAAACTGCAACAGGCCGCCACGGTATTCGAGAGCACCGCTGAAGGCGTTTTGATCACCGACACACGACAGAACATCAGTGCCGTCAATCGCGCCTTCAGTGAGATCACCGGCTACAGCGAAATCGAAGCACTCGGCCATACCCCGAGCCTGCTCGCCTCGGGCCTGCATGACAGCGCATTCTATGCGGCGATGTGGCACCAATTGACGGCCCATGGACACTGGCAGGGAGAGATTTCCAACCGCCGCAAGAACGGCGAGGTGTACCCAAGCTGGCTGACCATCAGCGCCGTGCGTAACCGCGACCAATTGATCACGCACTTCGTTGCCGTGTTTGCCGACATCTCCAGCCTCAAGCTGGCCCAGGCACGCCTGGACTATCAGGCCCACCACGATCCGCTGACCGGTCTGCCCAACCGCACCCTGTTTGAAAATCGACTGCAGGCCGCCCTTAACGGCCAGCAGGAAAGCGGCAGGCAAGGCGCGGTGTTGTTTCTTGACCTGGACCGTTTCAAACACATCAACGACAGCCTCGGCCACCCGGTCGGCGACCTGCTGCTCAAAGACATCGCCGTACGCCTCAAGCAGCAACTGCGCGACGTCGACACCGTTGCCCGCCTGGGCGGGGATGAATTCATCATCTTGCTGCCCGGCTTGCAGCAGGCCGGCGATGCCCAGTATCTGGCGAACAAACTGCTCGACTGCTTTACACCCCCATTCCAGGCCGGTGACCATGAGTTTTTTATCAGCGCCAGTATTGGCACCAGCCTTTACCCACAGGATGGCACCGACGTCGCCACTCTGGTCAAGAACGCCGATGCTGCGATGTATCGCTCCAAGGCCAAGGGCCGCAACCGTGTCGAAAGCTATACCCGCGACTTGACGGCCCAAGCCAATGAACGCGTAGCGCTGGAGCACGAGCTGCGCCGTGCCATCGAACGTGAAGAACTGAGCCTCTATTACCAACCCAAGCGCAGCCTGTTGACCCAGGAGTTGATCGGCGCCGAAGCCCTGATCCGCTGGCATCACCCGACCTTGGGCGACGTCCCGCCCGAACACTTCATCGCCCTGGCCGAAGAGAACGGCACGATCCTGCAGATTGGCGACTGGGTGCTGGAACAAGCCTGTCGGCAGTTGCACGCCTGGCAAGAGGCTTTCGACGATTTCGGGCCACTGTCGGTCAACCTCGCAGGCGCGCAGCTGCGTCACCCCAACCTGTTGTCACGCATCGAACAACTGCTGCGCGATTACCGCCTTGAACCTGGCTGCCTGCAATTGGAGATCACCGAGAACTTCATCATGAGCCAGGCCGAAGAAGCCCTGGGGGTTCTGCATCAACTCAAACGCTTGGGCGTCCAGCTGGCGATCGATGATTTCGGCACTGGCTACTCGTCCCTCAGCTACCTCAAGCGCCTGCCCCTGGACTTCCTCAAGATCGACCAATCCTTCGTTCGAGGCCTGCCCGACGATCCCCACGACGTCGCCATCGTGCGCGCCATCATCGCGCTGGGCCACAGCATGCAATTCACCATCATTGCCGAAGGCGTAGAGACCCCCGCACAGCAAACATTCCTCGCCGCCGAAGGCTGTGAACAGATGCAAGGCTACATCGTCAGCCTGCCCCTGCCGCCGGAGCTTTTTGCCGCGAGCTTCCTTCGTACGAAGCTGGAGGATTTTTCGGATGGCACAGTGAACAAACCATCGTTATAATCCGCGACCTACTGAGGGCCTATAGCTCAGTTGGTTAGAGCAGGGGACTCATAATCCCTTGGTCGCAGGTTCGAGTCCTGCTGGGCCCACCAACTTGAAAGCCGCGCATTGCGCGGCTTTTGTGCATCTGGCATTTCACTCAAGCGGACAATTCACGCAGCGCCGCCGTCGCCAAAAAACCTGATCGGGAAGCGTAGCGATGATCTTTTTGCACGCGTTCGTCAATCCGGTGTAGAAGCTGCTCGGGTAAAGAAGCATTGAACCGTACCGACTTACCCAAGTAAGGCGCGAGATCAAAATCAACAATCGCCCAGACACCACCGGCGTAGTCCGGATTTTCGAGATGAGCATCAACCTCTTGCGCCTGCGGAAGGGTTTCCTCGTCGGCAACCAGCCCCTCGAGGTGCAGCGCCAGCGCCTCCCGTACATTATCCAACGCTTCGGAAAACGAAGAGCCCGCCGAGAAGCAACCGGGTACATCAGGGACTGTTACGCTGTAATCCGAATCAGCATCTTTATGTACTACCACTGGAAATTTCATCATTCCTCCTCTGAACAAGCCCACTGGGCTCCTTCACCGTCAGCCTGGCTCATCACTTAAGCCCTGCTGATTTAAAAATACTATGCAAAGTGCCTTTGGCAATCTCTGACTTGGGATGAGGGACGGTCACTCGCCCCCGCTTTATAGGATGTTTGAACTGGTGATGACTGCCCTTTGTCGCCACCTCAAACCATCCATCCGCAACCAGCAGATCAATTACCTCTCTACTTCTCATCGCCCCACCTTGCAGTGTGTATATTACACACTGCCAATGGGCAGCGCGCTTTTTACACACACAAAACATACCAATGAAAAGACCGTCCAACCTTGAACGGGCCCCAGACAAAATATGATGACAACGAGGTAGACCGTCTCACCAGCAAACTTCTGTCAGTTTTTATGCACTGGAGCGTTAAGCTCCCTAACGGCCCACGCTCAAAACTTCCGTGCCTGCCATCTCGGCCACACATGCCTGTAACATAAATCCCGATTACCCCCCGCACCGGAGTCCCCCCTTGCCCGCCCTAGACGAAATCGACCGCCAACTGATCGCCGCCCTGCAGCTCAATGCCCGCGAAAGCGTGGCCATGCTTGCCCGGCAACTGGGGATTGCGCGCACCACAGTCACGTCACGCCTGGCACGCCTGGAGAAAACCCAGGTGATCACCGGTTACGGCGTACGCTTGGGCCAGCGCGTCGCGGATGGGGGTTTGCAGGCTTATGTGGGGATTACCGTGCAACCACGCTCAGGCAAAGAGGTGCTGCGCAGGCTGAGTGCCATGGCGCAGGTGCAGCAGTTGTGTGCGGTCAGCGGCGAGTTCGATTACGTGGCATGGCTGCGCACCGATTCGCCGGAGCAACTGGACCAACTGCTCGATCAGATCGGCAGTGTCGACGGTGTGGAGAAAACCACCACCTCGATCATCCTCAGCAACAAATTGGATCGCGGACAGCCAATCTGATCAACCACTTCGTCATATTGACAAAAATCAGCGCAATCCGACGACACATTGCGTCTTATTAACGAGCGCTACGCTCCCTAAACTGGCTGCCATCTTTTCCTATACTCAACGGGCCATATCCCGCCGAGCCGTCAGTAAGGTCAGCCATGAGCATTCCGTCCAGCACTATCAGCAAGACCAATCGTCACCCAGCAGACGGCAAGAAACCCATCACCATTTTCGGCCCGGATTTCCCCTTTGCCTTTGATGACTGGATCGAGCACCCCGCCGGGCTGGGCAGTATTCCCGCCGCCAACCATGGGGCCGAAGTGGCGATCGTGGGCGCCGGTATCGCTGGTTTGGTCGCGGCCTACGAGCTGATGAAGCTGGGGCTCAAGCCAGTGGTGTATGAAGCCTCGAAGATGGGTGGCCGCTTGCGCTCCCAGGCCTTCGAAGGCGCCGAAGGCATCATCGCCGAGCTGGGCGGGATGCGCTTCCCGGTGTCGTCGACGGCGTTCTACCATTACGTAGACAAGTTGGGGCTGGAAACCAAACCCTTTCCCAACCCGCTGACCCCGGCGTCCGGCAGCACTGTGATTGATCTGGAAGGCCAGACCCACTACGCACAAAAACTCTCCGACTTGCCTGCGCTGTTTCAGGAAGTGGCCGATGCCTGGGCCGATGCACTGGAAGCCGGCTCGCAGTTCGGCGATATCCAGCAGGCGATCCGCGACCGTGATGTACCGCGGCTCAAAGAACTGTGGAACAAGCTCGTGCCGCTGTGGGATGACCGTACCTTCTACGACTTCGTCGCAACCTCCAAGGCCTTTGCCAAGTTGTCGTTCCATCATCGCGAGGTGTTTGGCCAGGTCGGCTTCGGCACCGGCGGCTGGGACTCGGACTTCCCCAACTCCATGCTGGAAATCTTCCGCGTGGTGATGACCAACTGCGACGACCATCAACACCTGGTCGTTGGCGGCGTAGCGCAAGTGCCCATGGGCATCTGGCGTCATGTGCCGGAGCGCTGCGCCCATTGGCCGGCCGGCACCAGCCTCAGCTTGCTGCATAGAGGCGCACCACGGGCAGGGGTCAAACGCATTGCTCATGCGGCCGATGGCCGTTTCGCCGTCACTGACAACTACGGTGATACCCGCGAGTACGCCGCGGTGCTGACCACCTGCCAAAGCTGGCTGCTGACCACCCAGATTGAATGCGACGAAACCTTGTTCTCGCAAAAAATGTGGATGGCCCTGGACCGCACGCGCTACATGCAGTCGTCGAAAACCTTCGTGATGGTTGACCGCCCATTCTGGAAAGACAAAGACCCGCAAACCGGCCGCGACCTGATGAGCATGACCCTCACCGACCGCCTGACCCGCGGCACCTATCTGTTCGATAATGGCGACGACAAGCCGGGGGTGATTTGCCTTTCCTACTCGTGGATGAGCGACGCCCTGAAAATGCTTCCCCAGCCTATCGACAAGCGGGTGAAGCTGGCCCTGGACGCGTTGAACAAGATCTACCCCAACGTCGATATCAAGGCACGCATCATCGGCGACCCGATCACGGTTTCCTGGGAAGCCGACCCGCACTTCCTCGGGGCTTTCAAAGGTGCACTGCCCGGCCACTATCGCTACAACCAGCGGATGTACGCGCACTTCATGCAGAAAGACATGCCCGCCGAACAACGCGGGATTTTCATCGCCGGTGACGACGTATCGTGGACGCCCGCGTGGGTCGAAGGCGCCGTACAAACCTCGCTCAACGCGGTGTGGGGCATCATGACTCACTTCGGTGGCAGCACCCACCCAGAGAACCCGGGCCCCGGCGATGTGTTCGATGAAATTGGGCCAATCGCCCTGGCCGAGTAAGGAGCTGAACATGCGTGTCGCCCTGTACCAATGCCCGCCGCTGCCGCTGGATGTGGCCGGTAATATCCAGCGCCTGCGCCAACTGGCGCAAGAGGCATCCGACGCCGATGTGCTGGTGCTGCCAGAGATGTTTCTCTCGGGCTATAACATCGGCGCCGAAGCTGTTGGCGCGTTGGCCGAGGCGCGGGATGGGGAGTCTGCCCAAGCCATTGCCGAGATCGCGCAAAACGCCGGGCTGGCCATTCTCTACGGCTATCCGGAGCGGGCTGACGATGGGCAGATCTACAACGCCGTCCAGTTGATCGACGCCGAGGGGCAGCGCCTGTGTAACTATCGCAAGACCCACCTGTTTGGCGATCTGGATCACGCCATGTTCAGCGCAGGCGACGATGATTTTCCGGTGGTAGAACTCAACGGCTGGAAGCTGGGGTTTCTGATTTGCTACGACCTGGAGTTTCCGGAGAATACCCGGCGTCTGGCCCTGGCCGGCGCCGAACTGATTCTGGTGCCCACCGCCAACATGGTGCCGTTCGATTTTGTCGCCGACGTCACCGTGCGTTCGCGGGCGTTTGAAAACCAGTGCTTTGTGGCCTATGCCAATTACTGCGGGCACGAAGGCGAGATTCATTACTGTGGACAAAGCAGCATTGCCGCACCGGATGGCCAACGTATCGCCCAGGCCGGCCTGGACGAAGCCTTGATCGTCGGCACCCTGGATCGCCAGTCAATCCTCAGCGCACGCGCCGCCAACCACTACCTGCAAGACCGACGCCCCGAACTCTACGGCGCGCTGCACAAGCCCTGACCCCACGGGTTTGCTAGCATAGGCACTTCTCACGCCTCGGAAGTGCCCATGCCTGCGCCGGTTCACCCTCACCCCGTTCATCTGACCCTGGCCAATGGCCTGCGAGTATCCCTGCGCCATGCGCCGCGCTTGAAGCGCTGCGCCGCCGTTCTGCGCGTGGCTGCCGGCAGTCACGATGTGCCATTGGCCTGGCCGGGGCTGGCACACTTTCTTGAGCATTTGCTGTTTCTCGGTACCGAGCGTTTTCCGGCCGGGGAAGGATTGATGGCCTACGTGCAGCGCCTCGGTGGGCAGGTCAATGCCAGTACCCGCGAGCGAACCACCGAGTATTTCTTTGAGCTGCCGGTGTCGGCCTTCGCTGACGGGCTGGCGCGGTTGGCAGACATGGTGACTCATCCACGCCTGACGCTCGACGATCAACGACGTGAACGCGAAGTGCTGCACGCGGAGTTCGTGGCCTGGTCCGAGGACGCCAGGGCACAACACCAAGTTGCGTTGTTGCAAGGTTTAGCGGTCGATCACCCGCTGCGAGGATTCCATGCCGGCAACCGCGACAGCCTGACGGTGGAAAGCGACGATTTTCAGCAAGCCTTGCGCGAATTCCATAGGCACTTCTATCAAAGCGGGCAGATGACCTTGAGCCTCGCCGGTCCGCAATCGCTGGCAGATTTGCAAACCCTTGCCCAGCAGTTCGGTGACGAACTGATTGCCGGCCCCCTGCACCCGCAAACCGCACCACCACCCCTGATGCACGGCCAGGCACGCAGCTATCAACACACCGCCAGCCAGCACCTGCATCAGGTCATCACCTGTAACGCCCCCCGCCAAGCACTGGAGTTTCTCTGCACCTGGCTCAACGCTTCGGCGGCAGGCGGGTTGTTGGCCAAACTGAAAGCTAGCCAACTGGCCAGCGCGCTGCATGCGTCTGTGCTGTACCACTACGCGGACCAGGCGGTACTGGATATCGACGTTACCCTCGATAGCGACCGCCAACCGGCGACGCAGATCGAAGCCTTGTTGTATGACTGGCTGAGCTTTTTCGCACACAGCGACTGGAATCCATTACGTGAAGAGCTTGCCTTGCTCAATGCGCGTCAACAGCAGGTTCAAGGCGCCCTGACATTGGCTCGCGACGACAGCGAAGACCTGTCGGACCAAGGCATTGCAGCCCTCAAGGCCATGCTGGCATCGCTGCATCTGCCCGCGTCTGAACACGGTTGGCAACTCCCACCGGGTAACCCCTTTCTTCGTGCGCCGGCCAAGGAAGAACGCGCCGGTTTGATCCGCGGCCAAACCAGCGCCCATCGGGGCTTGCGTACCTTTGCCCAGGATCGCTTACGGGGCCGGAGGGAGTTATCGGCGCTGACCTTCAGCAACGCACTGGCAGGTGACACCGACGAAGGCGCGCTGTACCTGCATTGGCGGTTTGACGCTGCCGTACCCGCCGGATTGGAAAGCCTGTTGCAGCCGTTGCGCGAGCAAGCCCGTCAAGCGGGTGTCGAGTTGTCTTGCGAAACCATTGGCAACGATTGGCGGGTGAACATGCACGGCCTTCACGAACCGATGCCGGCCGTGCTCGAAGCGTTGGCGCGCAGCCTGAGCAGCTCGGATGCACATCTGTCATCACCGACGCCCACGCCAATGATCGCCATTCGCGAACTTCTCAAGGCGTTGCCGGCTTGCTGCGTCGGTGTTTCAGCCGACTCCTCGGAGACACCAGCGTCGTGGTCCACCGCTCACTGGCAGGGGCTGGGTGCGGGTTTGCCTGCGGCCTGTGAAGCGGCGATCAAAATCGCCGCCGCCCGCTTGCCAGGGCAGCCGGCCAACATTCAATGCACACCTGAAGTTCTTGACGGGGAGCGGATCTGGCACCCGGTGAACACCGCATCCAGCGACGCTGCGCTGCTGCTTTTTTGTCCAGTGCCGAGCCAATCTCTCGTCGATGAGGCCAACTGGCGACTGCTCGGGCATATGCTCCAGGGCCCGTTCTACCAACGTTTGAGAGTTGAGCTGCAAATCGGCTACGCCGTGTTCAGCGGCATCCGACAAGTCAACGGGCAAACCGGCCTGTTGTTTGGCGTGCAATCGCCCAGCCTGTCACTGGGCAGGATCGCCGAACACCTGCAAGCCTTCCTGCAACAACTGCCGTCTTTGATCGAACGCAGCGCAGACGTGGGCAATCAGCCTCTTGCGCAGCAATTCACGGCGCAGGCACTCCCCGTCAGCCAAGCCGCCGATTTGCTTTGGCACGCGCAGTTGGCGGGTCATTCGTCGAGTTACCTGGATCAACTTCAACACCTGATCCAAAGCCGCACACGCGAGGACTTGCAGCACGCAGCCCAACAACTCCTTGAAGCAGCAGGCGGCTGGCGTTGCGTAGCTAACGGCCCGCGTATCAGCGATGACTGGCAAGCGGCACAATGATCGTTGCCAACCCTGCAACAGGCTTTTTCCATCGAGACAGCGCTAACTTGAAAAGAATTGCGTAACATTGCGCAGCAATATCTGAACATCTCCAGTGGGAGGTGGACTATATGTATTACTTGGTAGTGAACGTCCCATCCCTTGATAGGAGTAAGAATATGACCTGGTCCAAACCTGCTTACACTGATCTGCGTATTGGTTTCGAAGTCACCATGTACTTCGCCAGCCGTTGATTGGCTGAGTAATACAACGCCTCGGTTCGCCCGGGGCGTTTTTGTTTTGAGCTGCGCTTGATGGAGAGATCATGTTTGTCCAGATTCTAGGTTCCGCCGCCGGCGGTGGCTTCCCGCAGTGGAACTGCAACTGCGTGAACTGCGCAGGCTTTCGCGATGGCAGCCTGCGGGCCCAGGCGCGCACCCAGTCGTCCATCGCGATCTCCGACGACGGTGTGAATTGGGTACTGTGCAACGCGTCGCCGGATATCCGCGCGCAACTCCAGGGCTTTGCGCCCATGCAACCCGGGCGCGCCCTGCGCGATACCGGTATCAGCGCAATCATCCTGATGGACAGCCAGATCGACCACACCACTGGCCTGTTGAGCCTGCGGGAAGGCTGCCCGCATCAGGTATGGTGCACCGACATGGTCCATGAAGACCTGAGCACCGGGTTCCCGTTGTTCACCATGCTGACCCACTGGAACGGCGGCCTGGCCTGGAACCGCATCGAACTGGACGCCAGCTTCACCATCCCGGCCTGCCCCAACCTGCGTTTCACCCCACTGCCGTTGCGCAGCGCAGCGCCGCCCTACTCGCCGCACCGCTTCGACCCGCACCCTGGTGACAACATCGGCCTGATCGTCGAAGACCTGCGCACCGGCGGTAAACTGTTCTACGCCCCGGGCCTGGGCAAGGTCGACGCGCCGCTGCTGGATATCATGGGCGGCAGCGATTGCCTTTTGATAGACGGCACGATGTGGGATGACGATGAAATGCAGCGCCGTGGCGTCGGCACCCGCACCGGTCGCGAGATGGGCCACCTGGCGCAGAACGGCCCGGGCGGTATGCTCGAAGTGCTGGAGCAGTTGCCCAAGCAGCGCAAGGTGCTTATCCACATCAACAATACCAATCCGATCCTCGATGAAGATTCCCCCGAGCGAGCCGAGTTGGTGCGGCGCAATGTCGAAGTGGCGTACGACGGCATGAGCATTGAATTGTAGGAGCCACTGAAATGACTGACACACCGCTGACGACCGCCGAGTTCGAAGCAGCCTTGCGGGCCAAGGGCGCCTTCTACCATATCCATCACCCCTACCATGTGGCGATGTATGAAGGCCGCGCTACCCGCGAGCAGATCCAGGGCTGGGTCGCCAATCGCTTCTATTACCAGGTGAACATTCCTCTGAAAGACGCCGCGATCCTGGCCAACTGCCCGGACCGTGAGATCCGCCGCGAGTGGATCCAGCGTTTGCTCGATCACGACGGCGCACCGGGGGAAGACGGCGGTATCGAAGCCTGGCTGCGCCTGGGCCAGGCTGTTGGCCTCGACCCGGACCAGCTGCGCTCCCAGGAACTGGTGCTGCCCGGCGTACGCTTCGCGGTGGACGCCTACGTCAACTTCGCCCGCCGCGCCAGTTGGCAGGAAGCTGCCAGCAGCTCGCTGACCGAGCTGTTCGCGCCGCAGATCCACCAATCGCGCCTCGACAGCTGGCCGCAGCACTACCCGTGGATCGACCCGGCCGGCTACGAATACTTCCGCACCCGCCTGGGCCAGGCTCGTCGCGATGTGGAACATGGCTTGGCGATCACCTTGCAGCACTACACCACCCGCGAGGGCCAGGAGCGCATGCTGGAAATTCTCCAGTTCAAACTGGATATTCTATGGAGCATGCTCGATGCAATGAGCATGGCCTACGAACTCAAACGCCCGCCCTATCACAGCGTGACCGAGCAGCGGGTGTGGCATAAAGGGATCACCCTATGAGCTTTGATCGCAGCAAAATACCGACCTGGCGCCAGGGCTACCGTTTCCAGTATGAGCCTGCGCAAAAAGGCCATGTGCTGCTCTATCCGGAAGGCATGATCAAGCTCAACGACAGCGCCGCGTTGATCGGCGGTTTGATCGACGGCGAGCGCGACGTGGCAGCCATCATCGCCGAGCTGGACCAACAATTCCCCGGCGTACCGGAGCTCGGTGAAGACATCGAGCAATTCATGGAGGTCGCCCGTGCTGAGCACTGGATCACCCTTGCCTGAAAAACCCGCCATCGGCTTGCCGCTGTGGCTACTGGCCGAGTTGACCTATCGCTGCCCGCTGCAGTGCCCGTACTGTTCCAACCCGCTGGATTTCGCCGAGCAGGGCAAAGAGCTGAGCACCGAGCAATGGATCAAGGTGTTTCGCGAAGCCCGCGAGATGGGTGCCGCACAGCTGGGGTTTTCCGGGGGTGAACCACTGGTGCGACAGGACTTGGCCGAACTGATCGCCGAGGCCCGCAAGCTGGGCTTCTATACCAACCTGATCACCTCCGGTATCGGCCTGACCGAGCAGAAAATCAGCGACTTCAAAAAGGCCGGGCTGGACCATATCCAGATCAGTTTCCAGGCCAGCGACGAACAGGTGAACAACCTGTTGGCCGGCTCGAAAAAAGCCTTCGCGCAAAAACTGGAAATGGCCCGTGCGGTCAAGGCACACGGCTACCCGATGGTGCTGAACTTCGTCACTCATCGGCACAATATCGACAAGATCGACCGCATCATCGAACTGTGTATCGCGCTGGAAGCGGATTTTGTCGAACTCGCCACCTGCCAGTTCTACGGCTGGGCGCAGCTTAATCGCGTGGGCTTATTGCCGACCCGAGACCAGTTGGTGCGCGCCGAACGCATCACCAATGAATACCGCGCCAAACTGGAAGCCGAAGGTCATCCGTGCAAGCTGATCTTCGTGACACCGGATTATTATGAAGAGCGCCCTAAAGCCTGCATGAACGGCTGGGGCAGCATCTTTCTGACGGTGACACCGGACGGCACCGCCCTGCCCTGTCACGGCGCGAGGCAGATGCCGGTGCAGTTTCCCAATGTGCGCGACCACAGCATGCAGCACATCTGGTACGACTCGTTTGGTTTCAATCGCTTTCGCGGCTACGACTGGATGCCCGAGCCCTGCCGCTCATGCGATGAAAAGGAAAAGGATTTCGGCGGCTGCCGTTGCCAGGCGTTCATGCTCACCGGTGACGCCAGCAATGCCGACCCTGTATGCAGTAAGTCCGAGCAGCACGGCATCATCCTGCAGGCACGGGAAGAAGCCGAACATGCCACCCAGACCATCGAGCAACTGGCCTTTCGCAATGAGCGCAACTCACGGCTCATTGCAAAAGGCTGAGGGCTTCAACGCTTGGCGATGATGTACACCGCGTGGATGATGCCAGGGAAGTAACCGCACAGGGTCAGCAGGATATTCAGCCAGAATGCACCGCCGAAGCCTACTTGCAGGAACACACCCAGTGGCGGCAGCAGAATAGCGATGATGATACGAATAATGTCCATGGGTCAGCTCCAGAAAATCGGCTCGTGTGAGCCGTGTAGCTAATCGACATTGGCGGTTCGTGAGGGTTCAGTGGATTCTGGCATCGGGCCATCTCACGCCAGAATCTGCAGACCATGCTTCTTCACGACGCTCAACAACTTGAGTGCCATGCCGCTGGGCCGTTTCTCGCCCGACTCCCATTTTTTGACCGTGGAAGCACTGGTGTTCAGGTAGCGGGCAAATACAGGTTGGCTGACATGGCTGCTTTCACGCAGTTGCTTGATCTGTTCGGCAGGGATTTGGTCCGGCATGGCAGATAAGCATGCTTCATCATATTCTCGAAGCGTGGTTTTGCTGATGGCGCCGATGGCATGAAGCGCTTCGGCAGACTGATGAATGGACTCAAGCGCCTCACTTTTATACTTCTTGGTCATGATGTATCTCCACAAACTCCCTGAGATCCAGCATGCGCTGAATCTGTGCTTCGTTTAACCCTTCATAAGTTTTGGCAAGTGTTCGAAACCAGACAAGTTCGCTCTGCGTTATATTGCTTTGATCCTGCTTCGCGAACAGAAACTGATAAACCCAATAATGCCTGCCCTTGGCCAATACAACAGACCGATGCCGATTCTGGTTGAGACGTTTTTTCCAGACACCACCTCCCAGATTATCTGCCTGCCCCCTCAACATTTCGCCAAACGCCTTCCTCAACTCAGAATCGCAGATCCAGACTTTAGTGGCCGCCTCGGCAAATCGCCTTGTTTTGAACAACCTGAGCCTCATGGAGATCCCTTCCTAAAACATACCACCCAGTGGTATAGATTAAAAGTCGAGCACGTCGTGCCCCTCCGGCAGTCCTTGCCGACGCTCGCTAAAAAGCCATCGTTTCCAAAGAGACTCAATAAACGTTTTCACACCAGAAATTACTCAGGCAAAAAAACGCCCCCAGCCAAAAGAATCAGGCTGAGGGCGCCGCGTATACCGCGAGACGGTTCAGGAATTGGACGGTTAAACAGCAATGCCCTTTCGGCATTGCAGTTGCGCGGTGCGCACCCGTGAGAAGGCGCGGGCCAGGCGCAGGAGCATTTCGTCGATGTTGCTTTTGCTCACCGTCAGCGCCGGTGTGAAGCGCAGGCAGTCGGGTTGCGGCGCGCTGAGGATCAGTCCCTCTTGCAGCGCGGCTTTTACCACCGCATCCGCAGAATCATCCGATAAGGTAAGCCCCCACATCAGGCCATTCCCGCGCAATGGGCCATGGCCGTAGCGATAGGCCAGGCGGGCAAGCCCTTCGCCCAGGTGACAGCCCAACACGCGTACATGCTCAAGAAAACCGCGCTCAAGCACGGTATCGGTGACGGCCAACCCAGCCGAGGCCATCAATGCATTGCCATGATGGGTGCCTTCCAGCTCACCCACTTCAAAGCAACAGGCCTTGCCCCGTGCCAGCAGCGCCGCCAACGGCACACCGCCGCCCAGGCCCTTGCCCAGGGTGATGATGTCGGCATGCACGCCGTACTGTTGCTCGGCAAGCAAGGTGCCACAGCGGCCCATGCCGGTTTGCACTTCGTCGAGGATCAGCAGGATCCCCAGTTCGCGGCACAGCCGCTCGACGCCTTTGAGATAGTGTTCGGTCGCCGGGATCACGCCGGCTTCGCACTGGATCGGTTCCAGCAGAATGGCCACCGTCTGGGCATCCACGGCAGCATGCAGGGCGGGAAGATCATTGAAGGGAACGTGACTGAAGCCCGACAATTGCGGTTCGAAGCGGTTTACCAAGGTACCAGCCGAAGCGGCTAGCGTAGCGAAGCCATGTCCATGGCAACCGTTGCTGGCGCTGATAATGCGATAGGCCCCGCCACGGTGCAGTTGCCCCCACTTGCGCGCCAGTTTGATTGCCGCCTCGCAGGCTTCCGCGCCGCTATTGAGCAGGTAAGCCTGGTCGCTGCCGGTATGCTGGCAAAGGCGCTCGACGAGATTGAGTTGGGCACGGTTATGCAGGCCATTGCCGGGATTGATCAGCGCCTGGGTTTGCGCAGCCAGGGCCTTGATCAATACCTGTGGGCTATGGCCCAGGCTGTTGGCGGCATTGCCTTGGCTGAAGTCCATATAGGCACGCTCATCACTGTCCCACAGCCACGAGCCCTGGCCTCGCACAAACACTTGAGGTGGGCGCGCCACAGTGGGCATCAAATGCTCGGTTGAATGCGTGTCGCGTGGGGCATCCTGGATCAGGTCATCCAGGCTCGGGGCGGGGCGGCGGATGTTGAACAGATTCACAACTTACCCCCATTGGCAACCTGACCTTGGTGGTTACGGCCGGACCATTGCACCTGAGGTTTTTTTGCCTTGCCTATGTAAACGCTATCAACAAAAACGCTGTTCATTGTCCGATCCGGCCCTGTAAGCCCTGCGAATAGGCGCTAGACTAGGCGTCTCGGGGGCCAGCGGCCATTTCGATTTTCCAGCTTTTTCGATAAGTAAGCCTTATGGATTTCAAGCAACTGCGTTATTTCGTCGCGGTGTATGAGGAAGGCCACGTAGGGCGTGCTGCGGAGCGTCTTTCGATCTCGCAACCGGCCTTGTCACAACAGATTCGCCAGCTGGAGCAGAACCTTGATGTAAGTCTGTTCGAACGCAGCAGCAAGCGGCTGCTGCCGACCCTGGCGGCGCACACCTTATACAACCACGCGTTGCCGCTCATTGATGGCATGCAGCAAGCCGTCGAAGCGCTACGCAACTTCAAGGGCCAGGCCATGCGGACCCTGGCCATCGGCGTGCTGCAAACCGTGCACACCAGCCTGGTGCCGCAAATGCTTGAGCGCGTGCGCAAGGCCCAGCCTCATTTGGTGGTGCAGATTTACGAGCTGACGGGGCTTGAGATTGAGCGGCGGTTGCTCAACGGCTCCCTCGACATTGGCATCAGCTACCTGCCACCACGCCAGCCAGGCCTGCACGGTGTGCTGCTGTATGAAGATGAGTTGAAGGTGGTGATTCCCGACGACCATCCGCTGCGCGAATTCAAGAAAGTCTCGCTCAAACAAGCTGCCGAGTTACCGATGCTGCTGTTGGGGGAGGAGTTTCAAGTCAGGCAGATCTGGCAGGGCCAGTTGGCCAACCTGGGGCGGCGCCCGCAGGTGCAAGCGGAGCTCAACACCATGGTGGGAATACTCGACAGCCTGCCCCACACCAAGCTGGCGACGGTGCTACCGGGGCGTTCCCAGGACGAACACAACAGCCAGGCGCTTTTGTGGAAACCCTTGAGCGAACCGAGGGTGCCATTGAAGGTGGGGCTGGTGTGCCGCGATGTGCAACGCCAACAGGCCACCGTCGCATTGCTGCGCACCCTGCTGGAAGACGTGATGAATGCCCCGCAGGCAAGCGCCTGACTTTTTCGCGGGCAAAAGAAAACCCCGCCGAAGCGGGGCTTTGCAGACTGTTTCCCTGACATCCATTTCACTCCGCCGTCCTGGCAGAATCCTACGTGTCCGTGTTGTTGCTTTGCGCTTCCTGCGCGACGTCCATGTGAAGTAGATTATCCGTGGATCCAATTTGGCGATAGAGGACGATTAGCAGCACGTCATGTAAGAGATTGCTTACACGCCCTACAGGCCCTTAAAACAGTGCTTCATCCATCAGGAACAACGATTCGCTACCGGCTTTTACCGACGCGCTCAACGAATGAATGCGCGGCAGCAGACGGGCAAAGTAGAAACGTGCAGTCCCCAATTTGCTGGCGTAGAAAGCCTCCTCGGCCTCTTTGCCCAACGCGGCCTTGGCCATGCGCGCCCACATATAGGCGTAGGCCATGTAGCCGAATGCATGCAGGTACTCCACCGACGCTGCGCCGATTTCATTCGCGTTGCTCTTGGCGCGGTCCAGTACCCAGGCCGTCAATTCATCCAGGTTATCCACCGCTGCGCTGAGCGGCGTGGTGAACTCGGCCAGCTCGGCCCCCGATTCAGCGATGAACTGGCGGATCTCATCGGCGAACAGCGTGTAGAACGCACCGCCGCTGCCGACGATCTTGCGTCCCATCAAATCCAGCGCCTGAATGCCGTTGGTGCCTTCGTAGATCTGGGTGATGCGCACGTCACGCACCAACTGCTCCTGGCCCCATTCGCGAATATAGCCATGGCCACCAAACACTTGCTGGCCGAGCACAGTGGTTTCCAGGCCCAGGTCGGTGAGGAACGCCTTGGCCACGGGTGTCAACAACGCCACCAGGTTATCGGCGCGCTCGCGCGCCTGCGCATCGTCGCTGAACTTGGCGATGTCCAACTGCGTCGCCACGTAGGTGGAGAACGCACGACCGCCTTCGTTGGCCGCCTTCATGGTCAGCAGCATACGGCGTACGTCCGGATGCACGATGATCGGATCTGCCACTTTATCCTTGGCCTGTGCACCCAGCGGGGAGCGGCTTTGCAGGCGGTCGCGGGCGTATTCAATCGCGTTCTGATAGGAGCGCTCGCCGGACGCCAGGCCCTGGATGCCCACCCCCAGACGCTCGTAGTTCATCATGGTGAACATCGCCGCCAGGCCACGGTTAGGCTCACCGACCAGATAACCCACGGCTTCGTCGAAGTTCATCACGCAGGTCGCGGACGCCTGGATCCCCATCTTGTGTTCAATCGAACCGCAGGTCACCGGGTTGCGCGCGCCGAGGCTGCCGTCGGCGTTCACCATGAACTTGGGCACCAGAAACAGCGAGATGCCCTTGGGCCCCGCCGGTGCATCCGGCAGTTTGGCCAGCACCAGATGGATGATGTTCTCGGTCAGGTCGTGCTCGCCACCGGTGATGAAGATCTTGGTGCCGCTGACCTTGTAGGAACCGTCCGCCTGAGGCTCGGCCTTGGTGCGAATCATGCCCAGGTCGGTGCCGGCATGGGCTTCGGTCAAGCACATGGAACCTGCCCACTCACCGGAATACATCTTCGGCAAGTACGCGGCCTTGAGCTCTTCGCTGGCGTGGGTGTTGATCGAGACACAGGCGCCGGAGGTCAGCATCGGGTACAGGCCGAATGCCAGGCTCGACGAGTTGATCATTTCTTCAACCTGCGCCGACACCGCCTTGGGCATACCCATGCCGCCATAGGTCGGATCGCCGCCCACACCCACCCAGCCGCCTTCGGCGTAGGTCGCATAAGCCTGGGGGAAACCGTCCGGGGTACGCACCGCGCCGTCGGTCCAATGGCAGCCTTGCTCATCGCCGCCGCGGCTCAAGGGCGCGATGGATTTGGCGGTAACCTTGCCGGCCTCTTCGAGGATCGCCTCAACGGTTTCGGCATCAACGGTGTCTGCCAATGCCGGCAGTTCGGCCCAAGTCTTGGCGACTTCAAAAACTTCGTTGAGGACGAAGCGCATATCACGCAACGGCGCTTTGTAATCAGCCATGGCAAACCTCGTGGGAACATGAAAAGTGATTCGATAGGATCGGTTTTACAGACCCCGAGTGTACCCGAACAACTTTTCAGACACATAGGGTCTGCTTGTGACTATCTGGTATTTTTAAGTCACAGTAAATACAGCGCGCTGACTCAACCCGCAGCGCTTTGCGTGCGCACCGCGCCACGACGGGTTTGCCCGGCCGCAATCACGCAGTTACGCCCGGCGCCCTTGGCGGCGTACAGCGCCTGGTCGGCGGACTTGAGCACCTCTTCAGGGTTACGCTGCTCGGCCTGACGCTCGGCCACGCCGATGCTGACCGTCACCGACACGCTGGAGGCTCCGCTGCCCGCACGCCGTTGACGGCCTTGGTGGTCGTCATGAGGACGATCCGGGTTACGCAACTTGATGGCGTAGCCGGCAATGATCTCGCGAATCTCCTCCAGGTGCGGCATGCATTCATCCAAGGTCTTGCCGGCAAACACCACGGCAAATTCTTCACCGCCATACCGGTAGGCGCGCCCGCCGCCGTTGACCTTGGACAGCTTGCTCGCCACCAGGCGCAGCACCTGGTCGCCCACGTCGTGGCCATGGGTGTCGTTGAAACGTTTGAAGTGATCAACGTCACTCATCGCCAGCACATAGTTGCGCCCCAGCCGTTGCATGCGTTCGTTGAGGGCGCGTCGTCCCGGCAAGCCGGTCAGTTCGTCGCGGAACGCCATTTGATAGGCTTCGTGGGCCACACCGGCAGCAATCATCAACATCACTTGGCTGCACATGATGTTGAGGGTGAACGGCAGGATGAAGGTTTGCGGCAACATCCAGAACAGGCCCAAAAACCCCACCAATTGGGCGGCGTGCAGCGGGCGCGGCTGATACCAATACTGGGCGGCCAGGGTAAGGAAGCCGATCAGGAACATGGGATAGGACAGCTGGATCAGGCTCATCCACGCGCCATGCAGCATCGGCCAGCGAATCTCCGCCAACCAGCCCAGCAAAGCCTGGGGGAAACTTTGCTCCAGGGCCAGCGCCACACTGCCCACCGCCAGCAACACCGCGCAGCGGGCGACGAAGTCACGGAACAGATGGGTTTTTTCCTGCCACAGCGCATAGATGCTGAACAGCAACGGCAACAGCAGGCAACACAGGTGGAACACCACCGCGGCGTCGTCACGCACGCGGCCATTGTCGCGGTAGAAATCGGTCTGGGTATCCAGCAGGAAATAGGCGACGTACACCGTGATCATCAGGAACAGTTCACGCTGGCGCCGATAGACCGCGCAGTACGCGCCGCCGAGCAGCAGGACCAGGGTCGGCAACACGTTGAACAGCGAGGTGAAGAAGACGTTGAGGTCCTTGACGTACGCAGCCGAAAGCCCGGCCAGCAACAGCAGCAGCGAAGGTAGGAAATGACTGAAACGTACAGCAGACACGCGTGACAAGGGTAAAACTCCGACCCGCAAAATAATGGCACTGTGCCTTCATGCAGTCAGTTAAGCACAATCGGACTGACACGCATCACATTGCCACTACTGTAACGGCAGCGGGTTGTAATCCCTGAGTGCATCACTGCGGTTTTTTATGCCCGCACTCTGTAGGAGGGCAAAAAAAACCGCCGCGTCCCGAAAGAGGCGGCGGTTGCAGAAAGAACCGGTAAGGCTTAGTAAGCCAGGCCGAAGTCTTCTTCTTTCATGTCCATCAGGTTGTTGGCGCCCGACAGCATGGTCGCCACGTGGGTACGGGTACGCGGCAGGATGCGCTGGAAGTAGAAGCGCGCGGTCTGCAACTTGGCGGTGTAGAACGCCTCTTCGCTGGTACCGGCAGCCAGTTTCTCGGCGGCCAGGCGCGCCATGTCGGCCCAGAAGTACGCCAGGCACGCGTAGCCGGAGTACATCAGGTAATCCACCGAAGCGGCACCGACTTCTTCGCGGTCTTTCATCGCGGCCATGCCGACCTTCATGGTCAACTCGCCCCACTCTTTGTTCAGTGCCGCCAGCGGTGCAACGAACTCTTTAACCGCGTCGTTACCTTCGTTGGCCTGACAGAACTTGTGCACAATCTTGGTGAAGCCCTTGAGCGCTTCGCCTTGGGTCATCAGTACTTTGCGGCCGAGCAAGTCCAGGGCCTGGATGCCGGTGGTGCCTTCGTACAGCATCGAAATACGGCTATCGCGCACGTTCTGTTCCATGCCCCACTCGGCGATGAAGCCGTGGCCACCGTAGATCTGCACGCCGTGGTTGGCCGATTCAAAGCCGACTTCGGTCATGAACGCCTTGGCGATCGGGGTCATGAATGCCAGCAGGCCATCGGCCTGTTTCTTGGCTTCGTCATCGGTGCCGTACTTGACGATGTCCACTTGCTTGGCGGTGAAGTACACCATCGCGCGGTTACCTTCGGCGAAGGCTTTCATGGTCAGCAGCATGCGGCGTACGTCTGGGTGCACAATGATCGGGTCAGCGGCTTTGTCAGGTGCTTTAGGGCCGGTCAGGGAGCGCATCTGCAGGCGATCACGCGCATATTTCAGGCCACCCTGGAAGCCGATTTCGGCGTGGGCCAAGCCTTGCAGGGCAGTGCCCAGGCGAGCGGTGTTCATAAAGGTGAACATGCAGTTCAGGCCTTTGTTCGCCGGGCCGATCAGGAAACCGGTGGCTGCGTCGAAGTTCATCACGCAGGTGGCGTTGCCGTGGATGCCCATCTTGTGTTCCAGGGAACCACAGCTGACCGCATTGCGCTCGCCCACCGAACCATCGGCGTTGGGCAGGAACTTGGGCACGATAAACAGCGAGATGCCTTTGGTGCCGGCCGGTGCGTCCGGCAGGCGGGCCAGTACGATGTGGACAATGTTGTCGGCCATGTCGTGTTCACCGGCCGAGATGAAGATCTTGGTGCCGGAGACTTTGTAGGAACCGTCAGCCTGAGGCTCGGCCTTGGTGCGCAGCATGCCCAGGTCGGTACCACAGTGTGGCTCGGTCAGGCACATGGTGCCGGTCCATTCGCCCGACACCAGCTTGGTCAGGTAAGCGTCTTGCTGCTCGGGGGTGCCGTGCTCGGAAATGGTGTTCATCGCGCCATGGGACAGGCCAGGGTACATGCCCCACGACCAGTTGGCTTCGCCGACCATTTCGCTCACCGCCAGGCCCAGGGACTCCGGCAAGCCCTGGCCACCGTGCTCCACGTCATGGGCCAGGCTCGGCCAGCCGCCTTCGACGAACTGTTTGTAGGCTTCTTTGAAACCGGTAGGGGTCTTAACGCCTGACTCACTCCAGGTACACCCTTCGATGTCGCCCACGCGGTTCAGCGGTGCCAGCACTTGCTCACAGAACTTGGCGCCTTCTTCGAGGATGGCGTCGACCATGTCCGGGGTAGCGTCCTGGCAAGCCGGCAGGCTCTGATAGTGCGCTTCATAACCGAGCAGTTCGTCACGAACGAAGCGAATATCACGCAAGGGGGCCTTGTAGTCAGGCATAGCGATAAACCTCTGCTGATGTATCTGGGATGAACAACCGCGTGGATTTGTTATGGCGGTCAAACAGGTGTTTGAAACATACGTTTACGACCCAGGGTTGTCAAGCGTCGGCCAGATGCCGTTTGTCTTGACGCAGGTCATCGCCAGGCACGGCAAGGCCTGCGGCGGGATGCCACTGCAAAAAACGAATAGAGAACTAGCTCAGGGCCAGGCACAGGCGAATGTAGGAGGGGGCTTGCTCCCGATAGCGGTAGGTCAGCTATGAATGGGCACGCTGATACACCGCATCGGGAGCAAGCCCCCTCCCACATTTTTAATTGAGTTCAGCAGGGGATCAGGCGTAGGTATCGATCAACGTACCGAGCATTTCATCCGAAGCCTTGGCGACTTTTGCCCCCAGCTCGACTTGAAACTTGCCCTGGGCCATTTCCACCATATTGCTCGCCGAGTTTGACGCTTGGGCGCGGTCATTGGCTTGCAGACGATCGCTTTGCGCGGCCGATGGCTGGGCTGTTGCGGCGCTGGCAATCTTGCCGGCCGCCTGGTCGACACGGTTCTGCCCGGTCTGAATACTGCTCAGGCCCGAATAAAACGCGCTGCTTCCAGAGATTTCCATGGCTTAAGCCTGCCTTGAGAGAATCGTGAAGGTGGATTGAAGCAGACATACCGGCAAAAGGCTCGTCAAAAACACTAATGGCATAATGCCTCGCGATAGCCAAAATCAGTCAAGCAGGTCCAACTCCAGGTACTCCGCCACGGCGGCGGCACCGGCATCCTTGAGCTTCGGCACTCGCCCCAGGCAGGGCGCCGGCAAGCGCTCGGCCAGGGTGGCGAGGTTTTCTTCCAGACGAGAGGTCTTGGGATCGATGATATTCGCCACCCAGCCGGCCAGCGGCAAGCCGTCCCGTGCGATTGCTTCGGCGGTCAACAGCGCGTGGCTGATGCAGCCCAGGCGCACGCCCACCACCAGGATCACCGGCAATTTGAGCGCGATGGCCAGGTCAGACAGGTTGGCCTGATCGGCCAAGGGCACGCGCCAGCCGCCCGCCCCTTCGATCAAGGTAAAGTCGGCTCCACGGGCCAGGATCTGTTGCATCGGCTTGAGCAACGATTGCACCGTCAGCCCCACGCCCGCCTCGCGCGCAGCCAGATGCGGCGCGATAGCCGGCTCGAATGCCACCGGGTTGACCTCGGCATAACTGAGCGGCAATGAGCACTCGGCCAACAACGCCAGGGCATCGGCATTGCGCAAGCCCTGGGCAGTCAACCGGCACCCCGACGCCACCGGCTTCCCGGCGGCCGTGCTTTTGCCCGCGAGCCTGGCAGCATGCAACAGGCCGGCCGCGATAGTGGTCTTGCCCACATCGGTGTCGGTGCCGGTGATGAAGTAAGCGACGCTCATAGCGGTTTCTCCAGTACGGCGTACACCACCTGATACGTGGCGGGCAGGCCCTGAGCCTGACGGAACTGCTCGTATGCGTCTACCAGTGCAACAATCCGCGCGCGCCCCGTCAAGCCGCCGGGGCGGCCGGGGTTGAGGTTATGGGCGCCCAACGCTTTGAGCTCGTGGGTCAGGCTGCGCACATCCGGGTAATGCAGCACATGGGGCTGTCGCGCGAGACTCACCACCCGCAAGCCGCTGGCCGCACATAACTGCTGATAAGCCTCGAAGGTGCGAAAGCGATTGACGTGAACCAAGCCGTCTACCGCTCGCCAGCTTTCGCGCAGTTCATCCAGGGTACCCACGCACAGGCTCGCGAACGCCAACACACCGCCAGGTTGCAATACGCGCTGAGCTTCGCTGAGCACTGCATCGAAGTTGGCACACCATTGCACGGCGAGGCTCGAGAAGAGCAGCTCGAAGCTGTCAGCCTTCAGCGGCAAGCGTTCAGCATCGCCAGCCATGAAATGCGCGGCACCACCCAACGGACGCGCGTGGTTGAGCATGCCTTCGGCGATATCCAGCGCCACGCCCTCGCTCCCGGGCAAACGCTCACCCAGCACGCGACTGAAATACCCTGTGCCGCAACCCATATCCAGCCAGCGTTGTGGCGAAAGCTCGCTGGGCAAACGGCGGAGCAACTCATGCCCTACTGCGCGCTGCAACTCGGCCACGCTGTCGTAGCTGGCCGCTGCACGGGAGAACGAGGCAGCAACCTGGCGCTTGTCCGGCAAGGCACCCGGCAAACAAGGGTGGGATAAGTCAGTCATCAACACACTCATGCAAAAAAGCCTGGATGGCCCCCGCTACACCGTGGGGGTCTTCCAGAAGAAACGCGTGACCGGCCTGTTCAATCAGGCCGACTTCTACATCCGGGAGCAACGCCAGCAGGTCACTGGCGGCTTCGGCAGGTACCAGCCCATCCAGGCCGGCAAACAGATGCAACTGCGGCCCGCGAAATGCCTGCAAGGCCGCGCGGGTATCCAGTTGGGCCAGCAGCTCCAGGCCGGGCATCAACACGCTGGGGGCGGTATGCGGCGCACCGCTGACCAGCAAGCGCGAGAGCCCGCGAGGCTCTTGCGCGCCCTTGGCACACAACAGGCCGAACCGCTTGAGGGTCACCTCGGAGTCAGCGTGACAGCCCGCCAGGAAAGCATCGAAGGTCTCGGCGGGCATCCCGTGGGGCCAACCGTCATGGGCGACGAAACACGGGTTGCTCGCCAGGGTCAGCAAACCGCAGCAACGTTCGCCCCGGCGCGCCGCCAACTCTGAAGCGAGCATCCCACCAAGCGACCAGCCCCCGAGCCAGACGTCGTCCGCCAGCGTCGCATCGAGCTCGTCAAGCCACTCATCCAGATCACTGGAATCCAGCGCCGGCAAGGGTTCGATCTGTACCCGCAGGTGCTCGTTGAGGCCCTGCAGTGCCGCGGCCAACGGTTCCAGCGGCGACACACCGAGACCCCAACCGGGCAGCAGTATCAGGCGATCACGCATGGTCGGGCTCCGCTGCGTTCAACAACCGGAAACATTGCTCTAATCCGTTTAACAATAGCTGCACCTGCGCTTCGCTGTGCGCCGCCGTCAATGTCACGCGCAACCTTGCACTGCCGGCCGGTACAGTCGGCGGGCGGATTGCAGTCACCATCAGCCCACGCTCGCGCAGCATCTGTGACAGCTGCAACGCCCGGGCGCTGTCGCCAATCAGGATTGGCTGGATCGGCGTAAAGCTGTCCATCAATGCCAGGCCCATCTGCTCGGCACCGCGGCGGAACTGGCGGATCAACCCGTTGAGGTGCTCACGCCGCCAGTGTTCGCTGCGCAGCAACTCCAGGCTTTTGAGGGTGGCGCAGGCCAGTGCCGGTGGCTGGCTGGTGGTGTAGATATACGGCCGGGCAAACTGGATCAGGCTTTCGATCAAGTCTTCACTGCCTGCCACAAATGCCCCGGCGGTGCCGAAGGCTTTGCCCAAGGTGCCAACCAGCACCGGTACATCGTCCTGGCTCAAGCCAAAATGTTCGACGATGCCGCCGCCATGGGCACCCAGCGGGCCAAAACCATGGGCATCATCTACCATCAGCCAGGCACCTTTGGCCCTGGCTTCCCGGGCCAGCGCTGGCAGGTCGGCCAGGTCGCCGTCCATGCTGAACACACCATCGGTGACCACCAGCGTACTGCCGGTGGCCTTTTCCAGGCGCTTGGCCAGGCTGCCGGCGTCGTTATGCAGGTAGCGGTTGAACCGCGCCCCGGACAATAAGCCGGCATCCAGCAACGAAGCATGGTTGAGGCGATCTTCCAGCACCGTATCGCCCTGCCCCACCAGCGCCGTGACCGCGCCCAGGTTGGCCATATAGCCGGTGGTAAACAGCAACGCACGCGGGCGCCCGGTCAAGTCAGCCAGGGCTTCTTCCAACTCATGGTGCGGCGTGACGTGGCCCACCACCAAATGCGAAGCGCCGCCACCCACGCCCCAACGGGCCGCCCCGGCACGCCAGGCTTCGATCACCTGCGGGTGATTGGCCAGGCCCAGGTAATCGTTGTTGCAGAACGCCAACAATGGCTGGCCATCCACTACCACTTCGGGGCCTTGGGGGCTCTGAAGCAACGGGCGTTGACGGTATAGATGTTCGGCACGGCGGGCAGTGAGGCGCGCGGCGAGATCAAAAGACATGCTGGCCTCGATCAAACAGCGGCGTTATAGAACTGCTCGCTGCTCTTTTGCTCCACCAGCGCCTGCTCGATCGCCGCCTGATGCACTTCATCGGCGTGCTCTTCCCGAGCTTCGGGCAGGATGCCCAGGCGTGCGAACAGCTGCATGTCCTTGTCAGCCTGAGGGTTGGCGGTAGTCAGCAATTTATCGCCGTAGAAGATCGAGTTGGCGCCGGCAAAAAACGCCAGGGCCTGCATCTGCTCGTTCATGGCTTCGCGGCCAGCGGACAGGCGCACGTGGGATTGCGGCATCAGGATGCGCGCCACCGCCAGCATACGGATGAAGTCGAAGGGATCGATGTCCTCGGCGTTTTCCAACGGCGTACCGGCCACCTTCACGAGCATGTTGATCGGCACCGACTCCGGATGCTCTGGCAGGTTGGCCAGTTGGATCAGCAGGTTGGCACGGTCGTCGAGGGACTCGCCCATGCCGAGGATGCCGCCCGAGCAGATCTTCATCCCCGAATCACGCACGTAGGCCAGGGTTTGCAAGCGCTCGCTGTAGGTACGGGTGGTGATGATCGAGCCGTAGAACTCTGGCGATGTGTCGAGGTTATGGTTGTAGTAATCCAGGCCGGCCTGGGCCAGCGCTTCGGTCTGGTCCTGGTCGAGACGACCCAGAGTCATGCAGGTTTCCAGGCCCATGGCCTTTACGCCTTTGACCATCTCCAGCACGTAGGGCATGTCTTTGGCCGACGGGTGTTTCCACGCCGCGCCCATGCAAAAGCGCGTCGAGCCGATGGCCTTGGCGCGGGCGGCCTCTTCGAGGACCTTCTGCACCTCCATCAGCTTCTCTTTTTCCAGGCCGGTGTTGTAGTGACCCGACTGCGGACAATATTTGCAATCTTCCGGGCAGGCGCCGGTCTTGATCGACAGCAGGGTCGATACCTGCACGCGGTTGGCGTCGAAATGCGCGCGGTGCACGGTCTGCGCCTGGAACAACAGGTCATTGAACGGCTGCACGAACAGGGCTTTGACTTCGGCCAAAGACCAGTCGTGACGCAGGGTGGCAGAGGTGCTGGCGCTCATGGGCGATTCCTTGATTATGCTTTGGCTAACGCTGCGGGAAGGGCAATACCCACAGGCACGACACGGATGCTCGGCATATTTAAGGAAGATTCATGCACTGTCAACCTGAGTACAAACACCAAGTTTACATCTGGTCAAAAAACAAACAGATCTGTCTGATCTGTGACGAATGCACAGACTCCGCCGAAAATGTATGCAATACCTGCGAAACAGAACTGCCATGGCTGCTTGAGCATTGTGAACAGTGCGCCTTGCCTTTGCCGATGGACGGGTTGATCTGCGGCCAGTGCCAAAAACACCCTCCGGCCTTTAACCAGGTGATCGCACCCTGGACCTACAGTTTTCCCATCGACACCCTGGTCAGCCGCTTCAAGCATCAGGCTCGCTGGCCGCTGGGCCACATGCTGGCGCGCCTGCTGGGGCAGCACTTGCAGCACCGCTTCGATAACGCCGAACTCAACCGCCCCGACTATCTACTGCCGGTCCCCATGGCCCGCAAACGCCTGCGCCAACGCGGCTTTAACCAGGCGCAGATGGTGGCTCGCTGGCTCAGTAGCGCGCTCGACATTCCCCTCAATGAGCACGCGCTGCTGCGCCCGCTTGAAACCGTGGCGCAGCAAGACCTCGACGCCAAGACGCGTAAGCGTAACCTGCTCAACGCCTTTGCCCTGGCGCCCGGCGCTCAAGTCGCAGGGCAACACCTGGCGCTGGTGGACGATGTACTCACCACCGGCGCTACCGCCCACAGCCTGGCGCGGTTATTGATGGGCGCCGGCGCACGCCAGGTCGATGTCTACTGCCTGGCCCGCACCCCCAAACCCGGCCCCTGACTTGACTCCCCTGCTTCAGGGCGGCAACGTCGGCTTATCTCATCCAAGCGTATGCCCATGTCTCTGCCCAGCCCACTCAGCCAGCACATCATCCGTCGCCCCCAACGCATTGCCTTGCTGGGGCATATCGCCGAGCAGGGCTCCATCACCCGTGCCGCCAAAAGTGCGGGGTTGAGTTACAAGGCCGCCTGGGACGCCATCGATGAACTGAACAACCTGGCGCAAAAACCGCTGGTGGAACGCAGCGTCGGTGGCAAAGGCGGTGGCGGCGCCAAGCTGACGCAAGAAGGTGAACGAGTGCTGCGCCTTTATCAGCGCCTGCAAGTGCTGCAGGCCGAGCTGCTCGGTTCGGACGAAGCGGCCAGTGACTTCAACCTGCTCGGCCGCTTGATGCTGCGCACCAGTGCACGCAACCAATTGCACGGCCAGGTCATCGCCATCGACAGCCAGGGCCGCAACGACAGGATTCGACTGCAACTGGCCGGCGACCTGTACCTCGACGCCCAGATTACCCACGACAGCACCCAACGGTTGGAGCTGCAGGCTGGCGTGGAAGTGGTCGCCCTGATCAAAGCGGGATGGCTGGAGTTGCGGGCGATCGGGCACCCAGAAACACCTGGACACAATTGCATGAGCGGTGTGATCGAGACGATTCTCGACGCCGAGGACGGCCCCAGCGAGGTGCGTATCGCCTTGCCCAACGGCCAGGTGTTATGCGCGCTGGCACCGCCCGCTGCACTCCTGGTACTCAACGCTGCCGAGGGCCAGCCGATCCAGGTGCAATTCGCACCCAGCAATGTGCTGCTCGGGACCCCGGTATAACGTCTTCAGGCTGCAACAATTTGGTCACAACCGCTCCTTAAGGTATCTGCAAAAATCGCGGGAGCCTGAGATGAGCCTATTAGAAGAAAACCAAGCCACTGACCTTGAACAAATGGTCGGCCTGACCCGCCGTCGCTTTATCGGCGCGGGCGCCCTGTGCGGCGCCGCGATGTTCCTCGGCGGTAACCTGCTGAGCCGCAGCGCCCTGGCGGTGAATGCTGCCTCCGCCAGCCCGCTGCTGGGTTTTACCAGCATCGCCGCCGCCACCAGCGACACCATTACCCTGCCCCCTGGCTACAGTGCTTCGGTGCTGATCAGTTGGGGCCAGCCGCTGCACAAGAACGCCCCGGCTTTCGACCCGTCGGGCAATGGCACGGCCAAGGCCCAGGAACAGCAATTTGGCGACAACAACGACGGCATGAGCCTGTTTCCGTTCCCGGGCGACGACAACCGCGCCTTGATGGCGATCAACAACGAATACACCAACTACCGCTACCTCTACGCCCACGGCGGCGCGCCACAATCGGCCGAGGAGGTACGCAAGGCCCTGGCCAGCGAGGGCGTGTCGGTGATCGAAGTACGGCGCAAGGGCGACACCTGGCAGTTCGTCCAGGACTCACGCTACAACCGGCGCATCCATGGCAACTCACCAATCCGCTTGAGCGGCCCCGCTGCCGGCCATGACTGGTTGAAAACCACTGCCGACAAAACCGGCAAGAAAGTCCTGGGTACGTTCCAGAACTGCGCCAACGGCAAGACACCGTGGGGCACCTACCTGACCTGCGAAGAGAACTTCACCGACTGCTTCGGCAGTAGCAACCCGCAGCAAGCGTTCGACGCCGGGCAGAAACGCTACGGCGTAGTGGCCGCCAGCAAAGACATCAACTGGCACCCGCACGACCCACGCTTCGACATGGCCAAGAACCCCAACGAACTCAACCGCCATGGCTGGGTGGTGGAAATCGACCCGTTCGACCCGCAATCCACTCCGGTCAAGCGCACGGCCCTGGGCCGCTTCAAACATGAAAACGCGGCGCTGGCCGAAACGCGCGACGGCCGCGCCGTGGTGTACATGGGCGACGACGAACGCGGCGAGTTCATCTACAAGTTCGTCAGCCGCGATCAGATCAACCACAGCAATCCGAAAGCCAACAAAGACCTGCTCGACCACGGCACCTTGTACGTGGCCATCTTCGATGCGGGCGACGGTAACGCCGATCATCCCAAGGGCAAAGGCCAATGGGTTGAACTCACCCATGGCAAAAACGGCATCGACGCCGGCAGCGGTTTCGCCAACCAGGCAGAGGTGCTGATCCATGCGCGCCTGGCCGCCAGCGTAGTGAAGGCCACGCGCATGGACCGCCCGGAGTGGATCGTCGTCAGCCCCACCGACGGCCAGGTCTACTGCACCCTGACCAACAACGCCAAGCGCGGCGAAGACGGCCAGCCGGTGGGCGGCCCCAACCCGCGAGAGAAAAACGTCTACGGCCAGATCCTGCGCTGGAAAGCCGACGCCGATAACCACGGCGCCACAGACTTTACCTGGGACCTGTTCGTAGTGGCCGGAAACCCGGGCGTGCACGGTGGTACGCCGAAGGGCGGCTCGTCCAATATCAACCCACAGAACATGTTCAACAGCCCCGACGGCCTGGGCTTCGACAAGGCCGGGCGCCTGTGGATCCTCACCGACGGCGACTACAGCAACGCGGGCGACTTTGCCGGCATGGGCAACAACCAGATGCTGTGTGCCGACCCGAGCACCGGGGAAATCCGCCGTTTCATGGTCGGGCCGGTGGCGTGTGAGGTCACCGGGATCAGCTTTGCGCCGGATCAGAAGACGTTGTTTGTGGGGATTCAGCATCCGGGAGAAACCGGTGGTTCGACTTGGCCTGAACATCTGCCGAACGGCAAGCCGCGTTCGTCGGTGATGGCGATTCGGCGGGATGATGGCGGGATCGTAGGCGCCTGACAGGGCCTCATCGGGGGCAAGCCCCCTCCCACAATTCTGAATTGCGAATACATTCAAATGTGGGAGGGGGCTTGCCCCCGATTGCAATAGCACAGCCACCACCTATCCCAGCCCCGGTGCGTTACCATACCCGGCCGGACGCGGCGCCCTGCTGCGCGCAGGAGTTCGCATGGCTCACCCGTTTGAAACACTCACCCCTGATCTGGTCCTCGACGCCGTCGAAAGCATCGGCTTTCTCAGCGATGCGCGCGTGTTGGCGCTCAACAGCTACGAAAACCGCGTGTACCAGGTGGGCATCGAAGACGCCGAACCGCTGATCGCCAAGTTCTACCGGCCCCAACGCTGGACTAACGAGGCGATCCTCGAAGAGCACCGCTTTACCTTCGAACTGGCCGAGTGCGAAGTGCCCGTGGTGGCCCCGCTGATTCACAACGGCGAGAGCCTGTTCGAACACGCAGGTTTCCGCTTCACCCTGTTTCCCCGCCGTGGCGGCCGCGCGCCGGAGCCAGGCAACCTCGACCAGCTTTATCGCCTTGGGCAGTTGCTCGGCCGTTTGCACGCCGTGGGGTCAACCCGCCCGTTCGAACATCGCGAAGCCCTGGGCGTGAAGAACTTCGGTCACGATTCCCTCAACACCTTGCTCGAAGGCAACTTCATTCCCAAAAGCCTGTTGCCGGCCTATGAATCCGTGGCCCGCGACCTGCTCAAGCGTGTGGAAGAGGTTTATAAAGCCACGCCGCACAAGAACATCCGCATGCACGGCGATTGCCACCCCGGCAACATGATGTGCCGCGACGAGATATTCCATATCGTCGACCTCGACGACTGCCGCATGGGCCCGGCGGTGCAAGACCTGTGGATGATGCTCGCTGGCGACCGCCAGGAATGCCTGGGCCAGCTGTCGGAACTGATGGACGGCTATCAGGAGTTCCACGATTTCGACCCCCGCGAACTCGCCCTGATCGAACCGTTGCGCGCCTTGCGCCTGATGCACTACAGCGCCTGGCTGGCACGGCGCTGGGACGATCCGGCGTTTCCCCACAGCTTCCCGTGGTTTGGCACCGAGCGGTATTGGGGCGACCAGGTGCTGGCGTTGCGTGAGCAACTGTCGGCGCTCAATGAAGAACCGCTCAAACTCTTCTGACTGCTTTGCTTTATGTGGGAGCGAGCCCCCTCCCACATAAAAATCCCCATTGCCAAGCAAGTCCCCATTGTCTGACAAATATCCTTACAATCGCGCTTTGTTAGCTGCCTAAGCAAGGATTCTGCAATGCAAGCCGCCAACCCTCGCAAGGGGTACATCCTGGGCCTGAGCGCCTACGTCATCTGGGGTCTGTTCCCGCTCTATTTCAAAGCCATCGCCAGCGTGCCCGCCGCCGAGATCATCGTGCACCGCGTGCTGTGGTCAGCGCTGTTCGGCGGCTTGCTGTTGATGGTGTGGAAGCACCCTGGCTGGTTTCGCGAACTGCGTGACAACCCCAAGCGCCTGGCGATCCTGGCACTCAGCGGTTCGCTGATCGCGGCCAACTGGCTGACCTATGTGTGGTCGGTGAACAGTGGGCGCATGCTTGAAGCCAGCCTGGGTTACTACATCAACCCGCTGGTGAATGTACTGTTGGGTATGTTGATACTCGGTGAACGCCTGCGCCGCCTGCAATGGGTGGCGGTGGGGTTGGCGGCGGTCGGTGTGGCGCAACAAGTGTGGCAGGTGGGTAGCTTGCCATGGGTGTCGCTGGCGCTGGCGTTGACGTTCGGTTTTTACGGCTTGATCCGTAAACAGGCCCCGGTCAAGGCACTTCCGGGGCTGGTGGTGGAAACCTGGATGCTGGTGCCGATTGCCGTCGCCTGGTTGCTGTTCAATCCATCGGCCCACAGTGCACAACTGGAATTCTGGAGCACCTCCGAAGCCTGGTGGTTGGTGGCCGCAGGTCCGGTAACCCTGATTCCATTGGTCTGCTTTAACGCCGCAGCACGGCATTTGCCCTATACCGCACTGGGCTTTTTGCAGTACGTGGCGCCGACCCTGGTGCTGTTGGAAGCGGTATTGCTGTTCGGCGAACACCTGGCGCCGGCCACGCTGATTGCCTTCGCCTTCATCTGGGCCGGGCTGGTGATCTACAGCGTGGATGCATGGCTGACGGTGCGCAAACGCTGATCAAATAACGCACAAACCTTTGCAAGCCACGGCGCCCGTGGCTTGCAGCGTTTCACCCCAAGGTTATCCACAACCTGATCCCCGCCATTTGTGCACAAGCCCTTGAAACTGCTCGTTTTTTGCTCAACTGACGGAGAAGTCCGGCCGACGTGGCCTGGCGTCGGGTCTCTACAGGTTATCCACAGGCCCATGCAAGATTTCCATGCATAACCTTGTGGGTGGTTATTCCTCGTTGCGCAGTTCCACCATCAAATCGTCGGCCAAGGTCTCAAGCGATTCCTGCAAGCGCTCCAGAGACAACGTAGACGGCACCTGCAACAAAGCCTCGGCGTTGAACAACGGGTCCCCGCTCATGGGCGCCGGGCGTACATCGGTACTCAAGCGCTCCACGTTGACACCCTGCTGGCTCAACAGCGCAGTAATCTCGCGCACGATGCCCGAGCGGTCATTGCCCACCAGCGTCATCACAATCGATTTGGACACTGCCGCCTGCCCTGTACTGCCCTCGCCCACCAGCACGCGTATGCCGTGTGTGGATAAGTCTTCCAGCGCGCCCACCAGTGCCTGACGTTGCTCCGTCGGCACGCTGACCCGCAGGATCCCGGCAAACTGCCCAGCCATGTGGGCCATGCGGCTTTCCAGCCAGTTACCACCGTGGGCGGCAATGTTCTGCGCGATGCGTTCAACCAGGCCGGGTTTGTCGGCGGCGATAATTGTGAGTACAAGATGGTCCATGGCGAAGCCCTCTGGAATTCAATCTACAAGGTGGACCCGGGAGCCCTCGAAAACAAATCGTGTACCATTTTTATATTTATCTGGAACAATCCAATAGTTTTTTGAGAACATCCGGTTCTCCGCTGTGACCGTACGACCAAAGTGGGTCGCTAAACGACGTATTTAGTCTAATTTTCACAACCGCAAGTCATCATGTAGTATGCCCAACCGTGCACTACATAATGAAAATCTGAAAAAGCGCATAAGCTCCGCAGAGTGAGGCAAGCAATGACTGAACACGTTCAAGTCGGTGGCCTGCAGGTCGCCAAAGTCCTGTTCGACTTCGTGAACAACGAAGCCATTCCCGGTACCGGCATTACTGCCGACCAGTTCTGGGCCGGTGCCGACAAGGTCATCCACGACCTGGCACCGAAGAACAAAGCCCTACTCGCCAAACGCGACGATTTCCAGGCGCGGATCGATACCTGGCACCAGACTCACGCCGGCCAGGCCCACGACCCGGTGGCCTACAAAGCCTTCCTGCAAGACATCGGATACCTGCTGCCAGAAGCCGCAGACTTTGAGGCCTCGACGCAAAACGTCGACGACGAAATCGCGCGCATGGCCGGCCCGCAACTGGTGGTGCCGGTGATGAATGCGCGCTTCGCCCTCAACGCCTCGAATGCGCGCTGGGGCTCGCTGTATGACGCGTTGTACGGCACCGACGCCATAAGCGAAGCCAACGGCGCCGAAAAGGGCAAGGGCTACAACAAGGTGCGTGGCGACAAGGTCATCGCCTTCGCCCGCGCCTTCCTCGACGAAGCCGCACCGCTGAGCGCGGGCAGCCACGTCGATTCCACCGGCTACAAGATCGTCGACGGCAAGCTGATCGTGAGCCTCAAAGGCGGCAGCAACAGCGGCCTGCGTGACGATGCCCAGTTGATCGGTTTCCAGGGCCCCGCGGCCGAGCCGATTGCGCTCCTGTTCAAACACAACGGCCTGCACTTCGAGTTGCAGATCGACGCCAGCACTCCGGTCGGCCAGACCGATGCCGCCGGCGTCAAAGACGTGCTGATGGAAGCCGCGCTGACCACCATCATGGACTGCGAAGACTCCGTTGCCGCCGTGGATGCCGATGACAAGGTGGTGATTTACCGCAACTGGCTCGGGCTGATGAAGGGCGATCTGGCCGAAGAAGTGGCCAAGGGCGGCAAGACCTTTACCCGCACCATGAACCCTGATCGCGCCTACACCGGCATCGACGGTAACGACGTGACCCTGCACGGCCGTTCGCTGTTGTTCGTGCGCAACGTTGGCCACTTGATGACCATCGATGCGATCCTCGATAAAGACGGCAACGAAGTGCCCGAAGGCATCCTCGACGGCCTGATCACCAGCCTGGCGGCGATCCACAGCCTCAATGGCAACAACACGCGCAAGAACAGCCGCACAGGTTCGGTGTACATCGTCAAACCGAAGATGCACGGCCCGGAAGAAGCCGCGTTCACCAACGAGCTGTTCGGTCGCATCGAAGAGGTGCTGAACCTGGCGCGTAATACGCTCAAAGTCGGGATCATGGACGAGGAGCGCCGTACCACGGTCAACCTCAAGGCCTGCATCAAGGCCGCCAGCGAGCGCGTGGTGTTTATCAACACCGGCTTCCTCGACCGTACCGGCGACGAAATCCACACGTCAATGGAAGCCGGCGCGATGGTGCGCAAGGCCGCCATGAAGGCGGAAAAATGGATCGGCGCCTACGAAAACTGGAACGTCGATATCGGCTTGAGCACCGGCCTGCAAGGCCGTGCACAAATCGGTAAAGGCATGTGGGCCATGCCCGACCTGATGGCGGCGATGCTTGAGCAGAAAATCGCCCATCCATTGGCCGGTGCCAACACCGCCTGGGTACCATCGCCGACCGCTGCGGCGCTACACGCGTTGCACTATCACAAGGTCGACGTATTTGCCCGCCAGGCCGAACTGGCCAAGCGCGAACGCGCCTCGGTGGACGATATCCTCACCATTCCTCTGGCCAGCAACACCGATTGGTCGGACGAAGAGATCCGCAATGAACTGGACAACAACGCCCAGGGCATCCTTGGCTATGTGGTCCGTTGGATTGACCAGGGCGTTGGCTGTTCGAAAGTACCGGACATCAACGATGTGGGCCTGATGGAAGACCGTGCCACCCTGCGTATCTCCAGCCAGCACATTGCCAACTGGCTGCGCCACGGCGTCGTCAACCAAGACCAAGTGATGGAAAGCCTCAAGCGCATGGCGCCGGTGGTGGACCGTCAGAATGCCGGGGACGCGTTGTATCGTCCGTTGGCGCCGGATTTCGACAGCAATATCGCGTTCCAGGCAGCGGTGGAGTTGGTGATTGAAGGGACCAAGCAGCCCAATGGGTATACCGAGCCGGTGTTGCACCGCAGGCGTCGGGAGTTCAAGGCTAAAAACGGCCTGTAAATGAAAAAGCCCTGATCGAGAGATCAGGGCTTTTTAGTTGGGTTGAGGATGACTGAACTGGCGCAATCGGGAGCAAGCCCCCTCCCACATTCTAAAAGTGTTCGCAGTTCAAAATGTGGCAGGGGGCTTGCTCCCGATGAGGCCATCACAGCATCACAAAAATCAGGAAGCCATCCCCAACTCCCGCTTCACCAACTTCGCCAACTTCACGCTATCTATCGGCTTGAGCAAGAAATCCACCACACTCAAGTGCATCGCATCGATCACATCCGGCGCTTCGGCGTCACCCGACATGATGATGATCGGCAGCGCCGCCCGGGTCGACTCACGCACCTGACGGATCAACTCCAGGCCGTTGCTGGGCTGCATGCGCAGGTCGGTGATCAGCAAACCGATAGAGCCGCTCGATTTCAACAAATCCCATGCCGCCTCACCACTGTCGGCGGTCAAGCAACGAATACCGTCCAGCCCCAGGATTTCCGCCAACAGTTCACGCGCATCCTTGTCGTCGTCCACGATCAATACGCGTTGGGGCGGTAAATCAGGCTCGAGCATCACGGCGCTCAGCGCCTCGCGCTCGGCATCACTCAAAATATCGTGGTCGGACATACGTTTCTCAGCAGTTCTAAATCAATCTCCCAGCACTCGTCAGACATCTGTGCAAGGTCGAACAATGTGCACTTCGTCGGAAAGTTTGCCTAGTGGGCGTTCTACGGGGTTTGGACGATAGTCATGTAAGGTTTTTCCCTAGTTTTGCAGCGTTTTCACCGACCTAGACTTACGTCCAATGGGCACCCGCGGTGCAGGAGTCGACCATGCAGCACGATAACGACAAAAAAACTGCGGTCACTGTTATGAGTAAAGCTGATGCATTCGCACAGGCGGGTAAAACTGCTGTGTTGCAGAACATCCACGGCACCTTGCAATTGCTGCAACGCTTCCCGCCGTTCAACCAGATGGAACCGGCGCACCTGGCCTTTCTGGTGGAACAGTGCCAACTGCGCTTCTATGGCCAGGGCGAGAGCATCCTCAAACCGTCGGGCGGGCCGGTCGAGCATTTCTATATCGTCAAACAGGGCCGGGTGATTGGCGAGCGGCCAGACTCGCCAGATCCTACCTTCGAAATCACTACCGGCGAGTGCTTCCCCCTCGCCGCATTGCTGGGTGAACGTGCGACCCGCACCGAACATAAAGCCGCGCAAGACACCTTCTGCCTGCAACTGAACAAGCCGGCGTTTATCAAGCTGTTTGCCCTTTCCAGCCCGTTTCGTGATTTTGCCTTGCGTGGTGTCAGTAGCCTGCTCGACCAAGTCAACCAGCAAGTGCAGCAAAAAGCCGTGGAAACCCTCGGTACCCAATACTCCCTGAATACCCGCCTGGGCGAATTGGCCATGCGCCACCCGGTGACGTGCAGCCCGCACACGCCGTTGCGTGAAGCGGTCACGTTGATGCACGAGCAACAGGTCGGCAGCATTGTGATCGTGGACGAACACAAGGCGCCCCTGGGCATCTTTACCCTGCGTGACCTGCGCCAGGTGGTGGCCGACGGCACCAGCGATTTCAGCCAGGGCATTGACGGCCATATGACCCAGGCGCCGTTCTTCCTGAGCCCGGACCACAGTGCCTTCGACGCCGCTATCGCCATGACCGAACGGCATATCGCCCATGTGTGCCTGGTCAAAGACCAGCGCCTGTGCGGCGTGGTGTCCGAGCGTGACTTGTTCTCGTTGCAACGCGTGGACCTGGTGCACCTGGCCCGCACTATCCGCAATGCGCCCCGGGTCGACAACCTGGTGGCACTCCGCGGTGAAATCGGTCAGTTGGTGGAACGTATGCTTGCTCATGGCGCGTCGTCCACCCAGATCACCCACATCATTACGCTGCTCAACGACCACACCGTCTGCCGGGTGATCGAGCTGACCCTGGCGGAAAAAGGCGACCCCGGCGTGCCATTCAGTTGGCTGTGTTTCGGCAGCGAAGGCCGCCGCGAGCAAACGCTGTACACCGACCAGGACAACGGCATTCTGTTCGAGGCCAAGGACGCAGTCGAAGCTGCCCAGATCCGTGAGCGGCTGCTTCCCCTGGCACAGCACATCAATCAAAGCCTGGCGCTGTGCGGCTTCAGCCTGTGCAAAGGCAATATCATGGCCGGCAACCCCGAGCTGTGCTTGTCCCGAGTGGAGTGGGCGCGGCGCTTCGGCGCGTTTATTCGCGAGGCGACGCCGGAGAACCTGCTTAGCTCGAGCATCTATTTTGATTTGCGTGCAGTGTGGGGCGACGAGCGTGGTTGCGAGCAACTGCGTCAGGGCATTCTCGATCAGGTCGCGGACAACCGTTTGTTCCAGCGCATGTTGGCCGAAAACGCATTACGCCAGCGCCCGCCGGTGGGACGCTTTCGCGAGTTCGTGCTGACCCGCAAGGGCGGCGAAAAGGCCACCCTGGATCTCAAGGTGCAAGGCTTGACCCCCTTTGTCGACGGCGCACGCCTGCTCGCCCTGGCCAATGGTATCCACGCCAACAACACCCTGGAGCGCCTGCGTCAGTTGGTCGACAAGCAAGTGATTGAGCCCCTGGATGGCGCGGCCTACGAAGAGGCCTACCACTTCATTCAGCAAACCCGTATGCAGCAGCACCAATTGCAGACCCGCGAGAACCAGCCCTACTCCAACCGCGTCGACCCCGACAGCCTCAACCACCTCGACCGACGTATCCTGCGTGAATCCCTGCGCCAGGCCCAGCGCCTGCAAAGCAGCCTGACCTTGCGGTATCAACTGTGAGTTGGTTCGGCTGGTTTCATAAGCAAAAACCCGAGCTGAATGCCGCGCAACAACAGCGTCTGGAGCAACTGCCCAAGCCTGGCGCATTGGGCGATGGTTCGTTGCGCAACCAACGCTGGGTCGTGGTGGATCTGGAAACCAGCGGCCTGAACCTAAACCGTGACCAGGTGCTGTCCATCGGCGCCGTGGTGATCGAGGACGGTGCGGTGGATTTTTCGCAACTGTTCGAACGCACCCTGCAACGCACCGACACCAAGCTCAGCCCCAGCGTATTGATTCATGGTCTCGGCCCCAGTGCGATTGCCGCCGGCAGCGACCCGGCCGAGGCACTGCTGGATTTCATGGCATTCGTGGGCGACAGCCCGTTGCTGGCCTTCCATGCACCGTTCGATCAACACATGCTGGGCCGGGCGCTCAAGGACAGCCTGGGTTATCGACTGGCCCACCCGTTTCTCGACGTGGCCGACCTGGCGCCGCTCTTGTGCCCCGACGCCACGCTGCGCGAGGCCGGGTTGGACGACTGGGTCAATCATTTCCAGCTGCAGGTCGGCGAGCGTCATCACGCCAGCGCCGATGCACTGGTCACAGCGGAGCTGATGCTGATCCTGTTCAGCCGTGCACGGCAGCAGCAGATCGACACGCCCCACGCGCTGCAAGAGCGTTTGGCCCAGTGGAAACGGCGCCAACAAGCGCCATCGTTTTAATGTCACCTCCCGACAGACGCCAATTGCGCCCACCCCACGCCTCTGACACAATCGCGAATAATTCTCGTTAGTTTAAACCTACTATTTATTCGGTGATGCCTTGTCGTCGGTTCAGACCCCACACAGTGAGCTTGTTGGCGCGTTGTATCGCGACCATCGTGGCTGGCTGTTGGCCTGGCTACGCCGCAATGTAGCCTGCCCGAGCCGCGCCGAGGACCTGAGCCAGGACACCTTCATGCGCCTGCTGGGCCGCGACGGCTTGCGCGAGCCCCGTGAGCCCCGGGCGTTCCTGGTGGCCATCGCCAAGGGCCTGCTGTTCGACTACTTCCGTCGTACCGCTCTGGAACAGGCGTATCTCACCGAATTGATGCTGATCCCCGAAAGCGAACACCCTTCGCCGGAAGCACAGCAACTGATCCTTGAAGACCTCAAGGCCATCGACCGCCTGCTCGGCAAGCTGTCGAGCAAGGCCCGCGCCGCGTTCCTCTACAACCGCCTCGACGGCCTGAGCCACGCAGAAATCGCCCAGCGCCTCGGTGTGTCGGTGCCCCGTGTGCGCCAGTACCTGGCCCAAGGTATACGTCAGTGCTACATCGCGCTGTATGGCGAGCCCTCGTGACACCCATTGGCTCCAAACCGGTTTCGGCACGGGTGCTGGATGCCGCGATTGCCTGGCAACTGTCTCTGGACTCGGGCGACGGCAGCGCGGTGGAACAGCAAGAGTTCGCCAAATGGCTGGCCAGCGATGAGGAACATGCCCGCGCCTGGCGCCAACTGGGCATGCTCGATCAGCGCTTCAGCGTGGCCGCCGGCCCGGCCCGGGCGGCGTTGCTGCAATCGCGCCACGGCATTCGCCAGCGCGTACGCAAGTTGGGCCGTGGCCTGGCGAGTATCGTACTGGTGTGTGGCCTGGGCTTGTTTGCCGGCGAGCGTTACGTGCCGATCCACTACTGGCTGGCCGACCAGCGCACCGCCACCGGCGAGCAACGCACACTGAAACTGGACGATGGCACTTCCATCAACCTCAATACCCATAGCGCCATAGATGTGCGCTTCGACGAACAGCGCCGATTGATTGTGTTGCAGGAGGGCGAAATCCTCGTCGAAACCGGCCACGACGATTCACGCCCGTTCTATGTGCAAACCCGCGACGGCAGCCTGCGAGCGCTGGGTACCCGGTTTATCGTCAAGCGCGAAGACGACGCTACGCGCTTGAGCGTGTTGCAGTCCGCCGTAGCCGCCCAGCCTGAAGCGCTGCATCAGGAGCACGTTTTCAAAGCAGGCCAGCAAGTGTTGATGCGCAGCGATGGCCTTGGCCCGCTGCTGGCCGTGACACCCGCCACCGACGCCTGGACCCGCGGCATGTTGGTGGTCGACAACGCCCGCCTGGGCGATGTGATCGAAGAACTGGGCCGCTACCGCACCGGGCACTTGGGCGTGGATGACAACGTGGCCGACCTGCGCATCACCGGCAGCTTCCCCCTGCACGACACCACGCTGGCGTTGAATGCGCTGTTGCCGACCTTGCCGGTGCAGATCAAGCAGCACACGCCGTGGTGGGTGACTGTAGCTGCCAAGCCTTAGTTCTGTGGTGACCGGGCAATCGCCATCGGGAGCAAGCCCCCTCCCACATTGGAAGGTACTCACACATCAAAATGTGGGAGGGGGCTTGCTCCCGATGAGGCCCTGAAACACACCGCCAAAAAATAGTTTCACCCAACCCTATCACTTTCCGATTCTCGCTCGGCACCTAGGCAATTGAGAAATATTTCCATTCAGGAGCTGCCCTTATGTCCCGCACGCTAGACACCTTGTTGCGTCCCAGTCTGTTAGCCCTGGCCATCGCCCTCAGCGCCCCGCTGGCGAGCACTTCGCTGATCGCTGCTGAACAAGCCTTGAGCGTGCGCGCCTATAACCTGCCGGCAGCCCCATTGGCCAGCACCCTGAACCAGATCGCCAGCCAGGCTGGCCTGGCGCTGACCCTCAACCCGACACTCGCCGCCGGCAAGACCTCGGCCCCGGTCAAGGGCCAGTTCGATGCACAGAGCGCGTTGCGCGAGGCCTTGCGCGGTACTGGCTTGCAGTTGGAACAAAGCAGTACGGGCACTTACACCCTGGTGCCGGTTCCGGAGGGCGTCGTCGCCTTGCCGACTACCAACATCACCGGCCAGGGCAACTATGAAAGCGCTTGGGGGCCGGTGGAGGGGTATGTGGCTACTCGCACAGCAGCGGGCACGAAGACTGATACACCTATTGCCGAGTTGCCCCGTTCCGTCACGGTCATTACTCGCCAGCAAATGGAAGACCGCTCCGTTCTCAACCTCAACGACGCCTTGCGCTACACCGCCGGCGTGCAGAGCAGTGGCTATGGCTCCGACTCGCGTAGTGATTGGTTACTGGTTCGCGGCTTTGTCCCCACCCAATTCCTCGATGGCCTACCACTGCCCAAGGGTAACTACGCAACGCCGAAAATCGACACTTGGAATCTAGAGCGTATCGCTGTCCTGCGAGGTCCCGCTTCGTCGGTCTACGGGCAAACCCCACCCGGCGGCTTATTGGATATGGTTAGCCGTCGCCCCCAGGCCGAAAGCTCAAACGAAATTGAAGTACAGGCCGGCAGCAATAACCACAAGCAGATCAACTTCGATAGCACCGGAAAAATCGACGACGAAGGCCAGTTCCTTTACCGAGTCAGTGGCGTCGTGCGCGACAGCAATACGGCGGTGGACCACATCCCGGACAAGCGATACAACGTTGCGCCCAGTCTCACTTGGAATATCAACGACGACACCAAGCTGACGTTGCTCACCCAGTTTACTCGCGACGATACCGGTATTACCGGCCAGTTCCTGCCGTTGCAAGGCACCAAATTGAGCTCGCCAGCCGGCAAGATTTCCCATCATAAGAACCTGGGCGATCCAGATTGGGAGTTCTATGACCGCACTTACTACGCACTGGGCTACGCGTTTGAAACGCGCCTGAACGACACTTGGCAGTTCCACCAGAACCTGCGCTATACCAAGAACGACTTGTCGTTCCAGGGCCTGACCGCCGGTGGTGCGTTCTTTCCGAATGGCCCGGAAACCGCGGTTGACGCTGACGGCAACGTGCGTCGTTCAGCCGGCAAGGTCGATGAGGACATCAGTCAGTTCGCGGTCGACAACAACTTGCAGGCCGACTTCAAGACTGGCGCCGTGAACCACACACTGCTGCTGGGTCTGGACCATCAGCGCTCCACCAGCAATGCGCGCTGGGACTGGGGCTCGACCGGCGTGCCAACCATCAATTTCAATCGCCCGGTGTATGGACAGGACTTCTCCAATGTCCAGTACTTCACCATGTATGACTACACCCAGAAGACCCAACAGACCGGCCTTTATATCCAAGACCAGATGGCACTGGACAATTGGCGACTGACGTTAGGCGGGCGGGAAGACTGGGTACACACCGGCACTACTTTCCATAACCTGAACGACGTCACCAACACACAACGCGACAAGCATTTCAGCGCAAATGCCGCGCTGAGCTATGTGTTCGATAACGGCATCACGCCGTACCTGTCCTATGCCGAATCGTTCCAAGCTGGTACCGGTACACAAGTGGCCAGCACCGGGGCTTTCAAGCCGACCGAAGGCAAGCAGTACGAAGCAGGGATCAAGTACCAGCCACCGGGCACAAAGGCCTTGCTTACAGCGGCGGTATTTGACCTGACCCAAAAGAACTCCACGGTGACTGAGGGCAGCATCACGCGCCAGATCGGTGAAGTGCGCAATCGAGGTCTGGAGTTGGAAGCCAGCGCCGACGTCACCGACAGCCTCAAACTGGTAGGCTCCTACACTTATAACGATAGCGAGATCACCAAGGGCGCGACCGGTGAAGAAGGCAATCGCATGAACCAGCTACCACGCAACCAGGCGACAGGATGGGCCGATTACACGTGGCGCAGTGGGTTACTGGACGGCTTCGGTGTGGGTGCAGGCGTGCGCTACGTTGGCGATACCTACGGCAACGCCGCCAACACCGAACTCGGCCATGTAGGTTCCTACACTGTCTACGACGCCTCGGTGCACTACGACCTAGGCCGTGTGAACAGCGCCATGAAGGGTGTCACAGTGGCCGTGGACGCCAAGAACATCTTCAACAAGGACTACCTCTCCACCTGCGACGGTTTCTATTGCTACTACGGTGACCAGCGCAACGTGGTCGCCAGCGTGAACTACAAATTCTAAGACGGTGAAAAACCGCTTATGAAGGGCCGCCTGAACTGCGGCCCTTTTGCCTTGGAGCCGTGATGAAAAGCAAAACCATCCGCCGCTGGTCCTTCATCCACACCTGGACCAGCCTGATCTGCACCGTATTCCTGCTACTGCTCGCCCTCACCGGCTTGCCGTTGGTGTTCCACCACGAGATCGACCACCTGCTGGGTAACGAGCCCGAGCTGGCACAGATGCCGGCCGATACGCCGCAGCTCAACCTTGAGCAGCTTGTGGCCAAAGCCCAGGCCCATCGACCCGGCCAGGCCATGCAGTACCTGGCGTGGGACGAAGACGACAAGAACGGTGTGATCGCGATCATGGCCGCCACGGCCGGCACCGAACCGAATTCGTCGCACACCTTCATGCTTGACGCCCGCACTGGCGAAGCAGTGGAAACCCCGGCGGCCAATGGCGGGCTGACCCTGTTCCTGCTGCGCCTGCATGTGGACATGTTCGCCGGCCTGCCGGGCAAGTTGTTGCTGGCATTCATGGGCCTTCTGTTTGTGCTGGCGATTGTTTCGGGCACGGTGTTGTACCTGCCGTTCATGCGCCGCTTGAAGTTCGCCACCGTGCGTCAGGACAAGTCCACCCGCCTGCGCTGGCTCGACCTGCACAACCTGATCGGCGTGGTCACCCTGACGTGGGCGCTGGTGGTGGGCGTGACCGGCGTGATCAGCGCCTGCGCCGACCTGATCATCGCCGCCTGGCGCCAGGACAGCCTCAGCGCCATGATCGAACCCTACCAGAACGCCCCGCCGCTGACCCACCGCGCACCGGCCACCGAGCTGCTGAGCATTGCCGCCCAGGCAGCGCCGGGCATGGAGCCGGACTTTATCGCCTTCCCCGGCACACGCTTCTCCAGCGAGCATCACTATGCGGTGTTCATGAAAGGCAGCACGCACCTCACCTCCCATCTGCTCACGCCGGTGCTGATCGACGCCAGCACCCTGGCCGTCACCGCCATCGCCGAGCGCCCTTGGTACATGGACGCCATGGGCATGTCCCAACCGCTGCACTTCGGTGATTACGGCGGGATGCCGATGAAGATCTTGTGGGCAGTGCTGGATGTGCTGACCATCGTCGTGCTGGTCAGCGGCATTTACTTGTGGATCGTGCGGCGCAAGGCGGCCAAGGTATGAAGCCTCGGCAGTCGAATTTCTGGAAGGTGTTTGGCATACCAATGGGGATTGGCCTGCTCAGTGCCGCCGGGTTGTTTGCGGCGTTGCTGGGGGATGGGGTGTGGGATTCTTTGAGTTGGGTGGGGTTGGGCGTACCTGCTGCCATTGGCGCTTGGGCGTTGGGCAAGCGGCGCGGCTGAGGGCGCTATCGGGGGCAAGCCCCCTCCCACATTTGATTTGTGAACGCCGTCCACTGTGGGAGGGGGCTTGCCCCCGATGAGGCCCTCTGGATCACAAAAATCCCCCTCGCCAGCCACTGCGCAAGCATCTACGCTAGCCCCAGTCCATTTCGAGGAATGCCCATGTCCGCCCCCAGCATGACCTTGTTCCACAACCCCGCTTCGCCGTTCGTACGCAAAGTCCGCGTGCTGCTGAGCGAGACCGGCCAGCAGGACCGCGTGGCCCTGCACGCTTGCCTGCCGACACCGGTCAACCCGGATGCCCAAGTGCTGCAAGGCAACCCGGTGGGCAAGATCCCGGCCCTGCGCCTGGCCGACGGTTCAGTACTGCACGACAGCCGGGTGATCCTCGATTACTTCGACCACCAGCATGTCGGCAACCCGCTGATCCCTCGCGATGGCTCGGCGCGCTGGCGGCGCCTGACGTTGGCGTCGATGGCTGACGGCATCATGGATGCCGCCGTGCTGGTGCGTTACGAGACCGCCATGCGCCCGCTGGAAAAACACTGGGATCAATGGCTCGACGAACAGCGCAACAAGATTCGTCGCGCTCTCGCCGAGCTGGAGCAGGACGCCATCGCCGAACTGGCCAGCCATTTCGATATCGCTTCGATCAGCGTCGCCTGCGCCCTGGGCTACCTCGACTTTCGCCATCCGGATATGCAGTGGCGCTCGGACAACCCCAAGCTCGCCGCCTGGTACGCCGAGGTCAGCCAGCGGCCTTCGATGCAGCAGACCCAACCGCCCGCCTGACATGCATACCTACCCCCTGTGGGAGCGGGCTTGCCCGCGATTGCGGCGTGTCATTCAGTACATCTGCTTCTGAACCACCTCTATCGCGGGCAAGCCCGCTCCCACAGGGGACGGTGGTGGTATTGAGGAAGGTGGCGATCCTTAAGGCCAACTGCGCCCCCGCTTGCTGATCCTCCCGCAACCCAATCATTGCACTTGCTCCACCTTGCGCTTACCCACCCCATACCAATCCAGCTTGCGCGTCAGCACCATAACCGTGCCCAGCAGGCCAAACAGCAACAGCGAGCCCATCAACAGCGCGTAATCCTCGGCACTGAGCAACCCGAACAACAAACCATACAACGCCGCCAACCCTGCCGAGAACCCCAGCCCATGGACGACGCTGCGCAGCACGTGGCACACGTAGAAACCGATCAACAGCACACAGGCACTGGCCGATATCAGGTACGCCAAGGCAAAGCCCACATGCTCGGACAGCGACAACAGCAACAGGTAGAAAAACGCCAGCGCCACGCCCACCAATGCATACTGAATCGGGTGCACCGCCAGGCTCTTGAGCACTTCGAACAGGAAGAAGCCAGCGAAGGTCAGGGCGATAAATAACAGCGCGTATTTGATCGCACGGTCGCTCTTGAGGTACTGGTCCACCGGGTCGATGAAGTTCACACCAAAGCTGCGGTTGTTGAAGTCTTCGCAGCCCTGGCGGTCCAGGCAGCTTTGCAGCGCTTGTTCAAGGTTGGTGGAGAAGAATGAGGTCTGCCAACTGGCACTGAAGCCCTGGTCGTTGACTTCCCGTTGAGCCGGCAGGAAGTTGCCGATGAAACTCGGGTGCGGCCAGTTGGACGCCAGGGACACCTGGCTGGTCTTGCCCACCGGCACCACTTGCAGTTGTTCGGTGCCTTGCAGACGCAGGTCGAAGGCGAAATCCAGCACGGCAGGTTTCTTGCCGTCTTGCGTCGGCAACATCACATGCACGCCCTCGCCCAGCCAGTCCACCTGCGAGCCCGGCGAGAACTCCAGGCGCTGATCACCCAGCTCCAGCTTCAAAGCGTTTTCAATGCCGCGAATATCGCTGATGCCCACCGCCAGAAACGCAGGCTCAAAGCGGTAATCGGCAAAGTCTTCGGTGATTCCCAACTGCGCAGGCAATTCAAAACGCCCGCTGATACGGTTGTCGGCATGGAACAACCGCGCCTGGTAGATACCCCGCGCACGCAGTTCGGTTTGCACCTTGCCGTCGAGCTCGAAATGCTCCGGCAGGAAATACAACCGGCCACGCTCTTCACGGGTTTCTTCGTAGCGTTTATTGAGCTTTTCATTGAGCTTCCATTCACGCACCGTCTTGCGAAACGGCACCACCATCACCGGCCCGGTGAGGCGCTGGGCGTAACTGGAGCTGCGGGCGATGTCCATCAATACGCCGTCGCGCAGTTGCTGGCGGTCGGTGATGATGCCATTGATCATCAGCAACGGAATCAGCAACAGCAGGATCAGCAGCGCAATCGCGCCAAGTTTGAAAAGCAGGCTGCGGTTCATGAGTCTCTCCCTGTTTGAATGGGGGAGAGTCTGCCCAGCCGGTATGGGGGATTTATGTGGGCAATGTGGAGACTGTGTGGAGATGCAGCACTGCTTGCACGCCGCCTGGCACATTGCCGATCTGCAGCGAGCCGCCGTGCAGCTTCATCACCTCCTCGACAAAGTTGAGCCCCAGGCCCGTGCTTTTGCGCCCGCTGGCCGGGCGTGGCAGCGAGTAGAACCGCTCGCTCAGGCGCGGCAGCGCGTAATCGGGAATCGCCGCGGCCTGGTTGAACAGACTGACCTGCACATCGTTATGCCGCACCTGGGCGCTGAATCTCAGCGTGCCGCCGGGAGGGGTGAAATCCAGCGCATTGTCGAGCAGGTTGCCCAGGGCCTGACGCAGCAGGAAGGGTTCGCCAAACACCTTCACATCGGCGGCGATGACCTGCTCCACCTGCAAGCCGGCGCCTTCGATTCGCGCACATTGGGCCTTGAGCACCTCATCGACCAACACCGCCAGCGGGATGTTCGACTGTTCCTCCAGCCCCTGACGTTGCTCAACCTGGGCCAGGTTCAACAGGCGTTCGATCAACTGTTGCAGGCGCGCGCTTTCGCTGTCGATATTGCCGACAAACCGCTGCTGCTGCTCACGGCTCATATCGCCCTGCAACAGCTCCGCCGCACCGCGAATCGCCGCCAACGGGCTTTTCAATTCATGGGTCAGCGTATGCACGTAGCGCTCTACGTAAGCCTTGCCTTCCAACTGCGTGCGCATGTGTTCCACGGCGGTGGACAACTGCTTGAGCTCGCCGCCGCGATAATGCGGCAACTCGGCGCGGCGGCCCTCGCTCACGGCTTCGGCATAGGCGGTAAGGCGTCTGAGGGCGACGGTCAGCCACCACGACAATAGCGCCCCCAGCAACAGGCCCAGAATCACCAGCCCCGCGCCGTACCACAGCAGGCGACGCTCAGTACGATCCACGTAGGGTTGCAACGAGCTGTTGGGCTTGGCCACGGTGACCACGCCGATGATCTGGCCGTTATCGCGAATCGGCGCCCCCACGTGCATCACGGATGACGTGGGATCGTCCGCGTCGCTGCGGGTGGAGCGCGCACCGTATTCGCCGCGCAGGGTCAGGTACACGTCGTTCCACTTCGAATAGTCCTGACCCACCGCTTCACCGCTGGAGTCAAGCAGGACCCTGCCCTTGGCGTCGGTCACATAAATACGATGGTTGACCTGGTTTTTCGGCAGGCCCCAGATCACCGCACCCGGCTGGCGATTGCCGTAAGCCTTGAGCAGCGCTGGCCAATGACTCTGGCCCAGGGTGCCGTTCTTCACATCTTCGCGCAGGATTTCAGCCAGCAGGTTGGCGGTGTCTACCAATGTTTCTTCGGTAGACTGGCGCACGCCGGGGCGGATTTCTTTCATCACCGTGTTGAGTACGAAGTAGCCGGTCAGGCCGATAAACAGCGCATACACCAGGAAAATCCGCAGCCCCAGGCGCATCAGCTGTGGCTCGGGCTGTAGCTGTAGCCCAGGCCGCGATGGGTCTGGATCGGCTCGGCCTGCGCCGCCACGCTACGCAATTTGCTGCGCAGGCTTTTGATGTGGCTGTCGATATTGCGCTCGTAGCCGGCATCGGCGGGCACACCGACGGCGTCCAGCAGTTGCTCGCGGCTGAACACGCGCTCGGGTTGTTCCAACAGGCTTTGCAGCAGGCGGAACTCATGGCGCGTGAGGCTCAGGGGTTGCCCGCGATAGTGGATCTGCATGCGCTCCAGGTCCACCTGGAACAGCATCGGGGCCGCACCCGGGCCAACACGCTTGAGAATCGCCCGGACCCGCGCCGCTACTTCCCGAGGGCTGAAGGGCTTGACTACATAATCGTCGGCACCGATTTCCAGCCCCACCACCCGGTCGATCTCGGCATCCCGGGCACTGAGGAACATCACTGGCACTTCGCTGAACCGGCGCAGGTGCTTGCAGGTTTCAAAGCCAGTGATGTCCGGCAGGCCGATGTCGAGAATGATCAGGTCGGCCGGGCTCTGGCGCTGATGCTCCAGCGCCGCCTGGCCAAGGGTCAGCCAGGTGGTGGTGAAGCCCTCGCCTTGCAGGGCAAAGATCAGCGTGTCGGCTATCGCCGCTTCGTCTTCGACAATCAGGATGTGCGGCATGGGTTCAATCAGCAGTCCGGTTTGTCGGCAGTGTAGCGACGTGCCGGGTTCACCGCCGCGCCAAATTCACGCAGGGCCTTGGCGCCGATCAACAGCGGGTAGTTGAAGCTGCTGCGGTCGGTGAGGTTGACCTCTACGGTGCGCTTGACGTCACCCAGGCACATCTCCAGATCGATCACCGGACGCTTGGCCACGCTGGCTTCGTCCTTGTCATCGTCTTCGTCGGCACGGCTCTTGATCTTGCTGATGCGCGACACCTTGTGCTCGTAGACCTTGTTGCCGGCGTCCTTGCCGCCGAGGCGGAAGCGCACCCAATCGTCGCCGTCGCGGGTGAAGGTCTCGATGTCCCGGGCCGACAGCGAGGCGGTCAGCGCGCCGGTATCCATCTTGGCCTTGAAGGTTTCGCCGATCTCCGGCAACTGGATGTATTCGTAGCGACCATAAAGGGTCGGTTCGGCAGCCATGACAGGCAGGGCCAGCAGAGCGAGGGAGGCAAATAACAGTTTCACGAAGTGAGTTCCTCGGAAAGAAGTAGGCGGATTCTAGACCGCAAACGCGGCACTTGGTTAGTGACTGCCACCCTACACGGCACATTGTGAAACATTCGTCCGCTGATTTGCGATTTGGCCTCTAGACTGACCTTGCTTATCATGGCCCACCCACAAGATTCCAAGAGTTATTTATGCGCCGCCTGCTCACCGGCTGTTTGGTCACACTGCTGCTGTTACTCAACACGCTGATCCTGATCGGCCCCTTGATGGTCTTTGCCCTGCTCAAGCTGGTGGCGCCGGGCCGCTCGCGTGACTATGCATCCTGGGCGGTAATGTGGATCGCCGAGACCTGGGCCGAGATCGACAAGTTGATTTTCTCGCTGTGCATTCCAACCCAATGGGATATCCGCGGCGGTGAGGACCTGCGCAGTGACACCTCCTACCTGGTCATCAGCAACCACCAATCCTGGGTCGATATTCCGGCACTCATCCAGGCGCTGAACCGGCGCACGCCGTTCTTCAAATTCTTCCTGAAAAAAGAGCTGATCTGGGTGCCCTTCCTCGGCCTGGCCTGGTGGGCGCTGGATTACCCGTTCATGAAGCGCTATACCAAGGCATTTCTGGCCAAGCATCCTGAACTGGCAGGGCAGGATCTGAAAATCACCAAAGAGGCCTGCGAGCTATTCAAGCGCCAGCCGGTGACGGTGGTCAATTACCTGGAAGGCACGCGGTTCAGCGAGGCCAAGCGCGCGCAACAGGATTCACCCTTTACCCGGCTACTCAAGCCCAAGGCAGGCGGCGTCGCGTTTGTACTGGCGGCGATGGGTGAACAGCTGGACGCGGTACTCGACGTCACCGTGGTCTACCCGCAACACAAGATCCCGGGGTTCTGGGACTTGATCAGTGGCGCGGTGCCGAAGGTGATCGTGGATATCCGCACCCGCGAGCTGGACCCGGCGTTGTGGCAAGGGGATTACGAGAATGATCCGGCGTTTCGCCAGACCGTCCAGAACTGGGTCAACCAGCTCTGGGCGGAAAAGGACCGCCGAATCCATGAACTGCTGGAAAACGACGGCATGCAATGCGAAAGCCAACGATGATGGAACCTTCCAAGGTCATACACGAGACCTTGAAAGGTAATCCATAGTGGTGTCTTGCTTCCTGCAGCTCCCTACTGTTTCGACGCTACCGCTCAAGCCAGCTCATTTATGCTGTTGCGCAGAGCATCTCGTACCTGCGTAGGGTTGGTCCTGTCAAAAAGGGAATCCAAAGCAGTGCGCATCTTTGCTGATGCTTGCGAGATATCGCCTCCAGCGGCCTGGACGCCCAACACCTCAACGAGATTGGAAATCACTGCGTCAGCGGAAGCCTGCACAGACGAGGGCACATTTGCCAAATCGCTGCGCGGCACTCCGGATGCATCAACCTCTTTTGGTTGGCCGTCCTCACCCTTCACAAGGTGCACACCGCCTTCAGGCAACGGTTTGTCTACCGGCCACTCTTTAGCAGCAGTGACTGCTTCTGGTTGACCGTCCGTACCCTTCACAAGGTGCACGCCGCCTTCAGGCAACGGTTTGTCTACCGGCCAC
>NZ_SPKP01000013.1:0-124992 GCF_023127835.1 Pseudomonas sp. B329
AGCTAGCGGCGTGAAAACCGAAAAGAATGTCCGAAATCACTGGACCAGTTCATACTGCCTCTCTCCTTGAGACAACCCTTTTCGAGAGCAGCGACAAGGCCTGACTAAGGCGCTCCTCGTTCAGCGCATCAAACTTCGCCCGCCACTCGGGAAACAGCTCTATTGAAAGGTCTTTGATGACCTTGAAAGCCGTTGGAGAGCGGCGGTGAGTCGGAAGCCGATACTCCAGACGATGTGCGGGAACTCCTTCAGTCGCAGCGCGGCGAAAGCTCACCGCTGCAGGGATTGTGGTATGAAGCATTCGCACTTTGGGGTGATCAGAAAAGGTCTCGGCTAGCGTGTGATAAATCAGATTTGCGTCATTAGTAGCATCAAGCTTATTGATCACGATATTGAGCAAGGGTGTCGTAGCGCCCAGCGCTGCCAGAGGCTCCACATCTCTATAAAGCTGGAGCATTCCACGCTGAAACTCCCTCGCAGTCAGCATATCGGGAGTGATAGGAGAAATAGCCATCTGAGCGCCTAGCAACGCCATTTCAAGGACAATGGAGCGTGCACCCTGGGTATCTACAAGGATCAAATCGAAATCTTGAGCGAACGCCTGTATCAAATTCTTGAGGCGAAAGCGCCCATCAGCAGCATGAAGCAACAAACTTCCAAGCTGATTTAACGGATCATTCGAATGGATCAGTGAGAGATTAGGGATGCAGGTCTTGGAAATGACCTGATCGGCACGCGTCTCGTTATTGGCGATCAGTTGGTAGGTCCCGCCCGGCGCCTCATGCGTTAGCGTATAGAACGAGGACAATGACGGCTGGGTATCGAGATCGATGAGCAAGGTACGAAGACCCGCGTCGGCGCAGAACGCGCCTAGATTGGCGCCAACCGTAGTTTTCCCCGGTCCGCCTTTGGTTGAAACGACTGCTGCGACTTTCATTGGCCTTACCTCTGAATCGAAGGATTAGAGATGGCGTCATGCTAAGCGCGCTAAGCGTTTGGTTTGCTGGGTCAAATCCCAAGCAAAAAAAAGCCTGTATCTCTACAGGCTTTTCTCTATCTGGCTCCACGACCTGGACTCGAACCAGGGACCCAATGATTAACAGTCATTTGCTCTACCAACTGAGCTATCGCGGAATGCGCCGTATGTTACTGATTAAAAAGAAGAAGTCAAGCTTTGCGTTACATTCGCTTCAATTACCCGCCATGACCGCTTGAAAACGCCGGTTCCGCCGCCAGATCCAGCCAGGCCCGTGCCGCCGGTGGCAGGTGGGCGCTGGCGCGCCAGGCCAGGGCGATGTGCCAGTCGGTGTGGGGTTCGTCCAGGGGGATCAAGGCGATGCCGGCGTGTTGGTGCTTGTGCGCCAGCATTCGCGGCAGGAAGGCAACGCCCAGGCCGGCGGTGACCAGGTCGACGATAAAGTCGATCTGCCCGCTACGGGCGGTGACTTTCGGGGTCACACCTTTGCGCTCACACGCGCTGAGAATCTTGGCGTTGAGGGCGAAACCGGCTTCGAACAGGATGAACGGCGAGTCCGCCAGGTCGGTGAAGTCGATGCGCTTGCGTCGGGCCAGTGGATGGCTGATGGGCAGTACTGCGATCAGGGGTTCGTTGCGTACCGGTTGGTAGTCAAAGCCTTCGTCCACCGGCAACAGCAGTGCGGCCAGATCGACCTCCCCGGCTTCCAGGCATTCACGCAGTTTTTTACTGCCGTACTCGGTCAGTTCAATGTCGATGTCCGGGTAACGGCTGCGGTACGTGGCGAACATGGCGGCAAACAGCACCCCGCACCCCACCGGCGGCAGGCCAATGCGTAGTACGCCGCGTGTAAGACCGCGCAGGTCGTTGATTTCAGCCATCAGGTCGTTGCGTTCGGCGAGTATCACCAAGGCGCGGCGGTAGGCGATTTCACCGGCGGCGGTCAGCTCGTTCTTGTGGCCGAGGCGGTTGAGCAACGGCGTACCCAGCTCGTCTTCCAACGTCTTGATCGCCTTGCTGACGGTAGACTGGGTCAACGCTACCACCTCGGCCGCCTGGGAGAACCCACCCTGGCGCACCACTTCGACAAACGCACGCAATGTTCGCAGGTTCATCAGTATTCCTTTTGCGACTGGATAGCAGTGATAAAAGTTGTTTTTATCATGTCACAACTTTGCTTATCGTGTAGCACTTTGCCCTGTGGAGACACCGTCGATGATCATCTCGTCCGCTTCCGACTACCGCGCTGCGGCCAAGCGCAAGTTGCCGCGCTTTCTGTTCGACTACATCGACGGCGGCGCCTACGCCGAGCACACGTTGCGCGCCAACAGTTCGGACCTGGCCGAGATCAGCCTGCGCCAACGCATCCTGCGCAATGTCGACAGCCTGAGCCTGAGCACCAACTTGTTCGGCACGGAACTGGCGATGCCGGTCATTCTTAGCCCGGTCGGCCTGACCGGCATGTATGCGCGGCGCGGTGAAGTGCAAGCGGCCAAGGCAGCTGCCAACAAAAACATCCCCTTCTGCCTGTCGACGGTGTCGGTGTGTTCAATTGAGGAAGTGGCCTCGCAGAGCCCGCAGTCGATCTGGTTCCAGCTCTATGTGCTCAAGGATCGCGGCTTTATGCGCAATGCGCTGGAGCGAGCTCAGGCGGCCGGCGTGACCACGCTGGTGTTCACCGTGGATATGCCCACACCCGGCGCACGCTATCGCGATGCGCACTCGGGCATGTCCGGGCCGTACGCGGCGCAGCGGCGCATGTTGCAGGCGGTCACCAAGCCGCAATGGGCATTCGATGTGGGCTTGATGGGCCGCCCCCACGACTTGGGCAATATCTCCAAGTACCTGGGCAAACCCACCCATCTGGAGGACTACATTGGCTGGCTTGCCAACAACTTCGACCCGTCGATCAGTTGGAAAGACCTGGAGTGGATCCGCGAATTCTGGAAAGGCCCGATGATCATCAAGGGCATCCTCGACCCTCAGGATGCCAGGGATGCGGTGAGCTTCGGTGCCGACGGTATCGTGGTGTCCAACCATGGCGGCCGCCAACTCGACGGCGTGCTGTCCACCGCCAAGGCGTTGCCGCCGATTGCCGACGCGGTGGGCGATGACTTGACCGTGCTGGTGGACTCCGGCATTCGTTCCGGGCTCGACGTGGTGCGTATGCTCGCCCTGGGTGCGAAGGCGTGCCTGCTGGGGCGCGCGACCACCTATGCGCTGGCCGCCGAAGGCCAACGTGGGGTAGAGAACGTGCTGGATATCTTCGCCAAGGAAATGCGCGTGGCCATGACGCTGACCGGCGTCACTTCCATCGCGCAGATCGACCGCACGACGCTGGTCCAGCCGTGATGAAGGCGGTGTCATTTATGTGAGGTTTATTTGAGACGTTGTTTGTTCGCGACAAACAACGCGAACCACCGTGACATTAAAGTTGAACGGGTCGGCTGCAACGCCGGCCCATACCAGCCAAATAACTGGCGCCATTAATTAAAAGATAATTTTTGCTTTAATTACAGTCTTTTGATTTATAAGAACTTTTTAAAACAAAACGGCTTTGGCACGAATCTCGCTGTAACACTTCCTAAGCAGGTTAAGTGATGACAAGACGTGCGGCACGTGCCCCGGGGTTATAACTCAATGCAAAGCGGTTTAAACTGCTCCCATGTTTTACGGAACTGAAGGAACAGTAAGACGCCTGGCACTTGCCGCCCTCATCTTGCCTGTAAGACAGCCAAGTGCTTAGAGGCCACCCGCTTATGAAAACACCCACCCAGACCAACGCGATTGACTTCGACACTGCCAAATTGCAGCGCCTGGGATTTGGTCAACCTTCCCTGCGTCCACGCCGCCCCGCAACCCTGAGCGAACTGTGCCAGCAACTGAGCCAACAGTTGCAAACCAGCCTGGAGCCGGAGCGCATCCTCGGCCTGTTCTTTCGCGAAATACAACGCCTGGTGCCGCTGGATGCGTTGCAGTATCGCCATGCCGCCAGCGACCTGCGCCTCGAGTTCGGTCATCGTGGCCACCATTCGGTGAGCTACACCTTGAGCCACGAAGGCGAGCACCTTGGGGAACTGGTGTTTCGCCGCAACCAACGGTTGATCGACGAGGAACTGAGCCAGCTCGAATCCCTGCTGGTGACGTTGCTGTATCCGATGCGTAACGCCCTGCTCTACCGTGCAGCCACCCGCAGCGCCCTGCGCGATTCGCTGACCGAAACCGGTAACCGCGTGGCCATGGATCAGACGCTGCAACGGGAAATCGACATGGCCAGGCGGCATCTGCACCCCTTATCCGTGCTGATGCTGGACATCGACCACTTCAAGAGAATCAATGACACCCATGGTCACGCCGCCGGCGATAGCGTGCTGCGCACCGTGGCGGGGGCGATCAAACACCAGTTGCGTAACGTCGACATGGTATTTCGGTTTGGCGGGGAAGAGTTTCTGATCCTGCTGTCCAACACCGGACGCGATGCAGCGAAGATGGTCGGTGAGCGTTTGCGCCAGGCGGCACAAGCCCAGGACTATTGGGTGGAAGGCACGCGGGTCGAATTGACGGTGAGCCTGGGTTGCTCGACGCTGCTGGCGGCCGAATCGGCTGAAAGCCTGCTGCGTCGGGCAGACAACGCGCTGTACGTGGCCAAGCGCGAAGGCCGCAACCGCTTGGCGATGGCGGGGTAAGTCCCCGCCATCACGTTTACATCACGCCTCGCTGGCAACGCGCACCGGGCGCTCGCGAATGGCTGGCGCCTTCTCTTTGTCTTTCTCTACGTTCTCCAGGCGCATGCAGCTTTCCAGGAACAGGTACATGTAGTCGTAGCTTTTGCATACTGCCTGGCGCAACTCTTCCTGCAGGGCCTTGCCAGGGTTGTTCCCGGCCAGGGTGCAGATGATTTCCAGGGCTTCCCACGGGTGGGCGTCGTCGTACTGGGCGTGCATCTTCAGCCACTTCATCGCCCGCTTGCGATCTTCCTCGGGGAAGGCGTCGGCATACACACCGGTAGAGCAGACCACGGCAGACCACTCCCCTGTCGCACCCTCGATCGCATAGTTGGTGGCGGCAATCGCGACGATCAACGAATCCGCCGAGCTGGTGTGCCAGCACCAATGGCTCAGTGCATGCAATTCCGGCGGCACGTCCTGGGCTTGCAGCTCTTCAAGGCTGACACCATGGGCACGCGCCCAATTCACCCAATAATCAGCATGGTTGAGTTCCACGCGAATGTTGCGCATCAGCCAACGTCGCGCCATATCCTCACCCGGGTGGCGGGCGAACTTGGTCTTGGTCAGGTTTTGCGCCATGTACAAAGCAAACTGTTCCACCACCGGCCAACCACCAATGAGGTAGTGGCGCATGGTCTTGGCGCTGAGGGCGTTGTCGCGCATACGCTGATACAGTTCGTGCTCGACAACCCGACGCTTGCTCTCGCTACAGGCCTGGATCAATTGCTGCGCCCAGGCTGGGTAACTAGAGGCTTCCATAAGCGGCCCGGTTCTGTTGAATGTGTCGATCACTGTAGGGCTCCTTTTTAAGTGTGATTTTACAGACCAGCAAATGTTTCAGCGGAATGTGCCGGGCGCCTTGAACACCAAGGGCTGAGGCCGCACGGGTCGACACTGCAAGCTATCAAAGGTAAACAATTGCGGGCGTTCAATCAGGTAGCCCTGAGCGTAATCCACACCGATCTCAAGCAACGCTTGTTCGATCTGGGGTGTTTCAACAAATTCGGCAATTGTGCGCTTACCCATGACGTGGCCGATGTGGTTGATCACTTCGACCATGGCGCGGTTAATCGGGTCGTCCAGCATATCCTTTACGAAACTTCCATCGATCTTCAGGAAGTCTACAGGTAAATGTTTCAAATATGCGAATGAGGACATTCCGGCGCAAAAGTCGTCGAGTGAGAAATGGCAACCTAACGCTTTGAGTTCATTAATAAATCGAATGGCACTACCCAAATTGGCTATAGCGCTGGTTTCAGTTATTTCAAAACAAATCATTTCTGGTGGAATGCTGTAAGCACCGAATTTCTCACGTAAAAAACCTAGAAAATCGTCATCACCGATAGTTATTCCTGACAGATTAATCGCACACATGGCCATAGGACGGCCCGGACGTTCAGTCATGCATCGAGCAATGATCTTGAATACGTTTTCAACCACCCAACGATCCAGCGACGTCATCAAACCGTATCGTTCGGCTGCCGGGATAAAACTGTCGGGCAAAATGATGCGCCCGGCTTCGTCATGCAGGCGTAGAAGAATTTCGATGTGCCCATTGCCGGCTTCGGTGTGGCCCAACGGCGAGATTTCCTGCGCGTAGAGGCAAAACCGATCCTCCTCAAGGGCAATGTGCAGGCGCTGCACCCAGGCCATTTCGCCAAAGCGCAGCGACAACTCGGAATCATCGGCGTGATAGACCTGTATGCGGTTGCGCCCTTTTTCCTTGGCCATATAGCAGGCCATGTCGGCCGCCCGCAGGGAGGTTTCCAGGGTGGTTGGGGTTTGCGAGATATGCACCAGGCCGATGCTGACGGTGGTCATGAACGGTCGGCCTTTCCACACAAAATGCAGGCTTTGCACCGTATGGCGCAAGCTCTCGGCGATCTTTTCCGCCACCGGCGCCGGGCAGTTCTCCAGCAGAATGCCGAACTCGTCCCCCCCCAGGCGTGCCAACGTATCGCCCTCGCGCAAGTCAGATTGCAACAGCGCGCAGATGTGGCGCAGGAGTTCGTCGCCTGCCGCATGGCCGCAGGTGTCGTTGACCAGCTTGAACTGGTCGAGATCGAGAAACATCAAGGCATGTCGCCCATTTTGCTGGCGTGCCACCTGTTGCAGTACCTGCTCAAGACGGAACTCGAATTCGCGGCGATTGGCCAGGCCAGTCAAGGCGTCATGGGTCGCCTGCCACGAAAGGTTGGCGATGTACTGGCGCTCCTGGGTCATGTCGTGCAGCACCAACACCGCACCGCTGACCTTGCCGGCACTGCGGATCGGCGCGCCCACCAGCGTGACCGAGACGGTGCTGCCGTCCAGGCGCTGGATCAGCTTGGAATGCTCGCTGCCGCCACTGAGTTGGCCCTTGATGATGTGTTCAATCAAGGTAAAGCCGTCGGGCTCGGCGTTTTCATCCAGCAACTTGAATAACGCCGCCAACGGCAAGCCCTGGGCCTGTTCGGACTTCCAGTGGGTCAGCGCTTCGGCCGCGGGGTTCATATAAGCAATGGCGCCGTCGACGTCGGTGGTGATCACCCCGTCACCAATCGACTCCAACGTGATCTGCGCCCGCTCCTTCTCCGCCTGCAGCGCGTCAGCGAAGGCGTGGCGCTGGGCCAGCAACTTGTGGGTACGCAACAGCGCCAGGACGATCAGCCCCAGGGCGGTGGCCAGGTTGGTGATCAACAACAGGCGCAGGATCATTCGCGAACCTTCGCCCAGCGCATCACTGAACGCCTTGGCGGCCGGCGTTACACCCTCGTTGATGGCAATGATGCGCGCTTTCCAGGCGCGCACATCCTGCTCGGTGACCTGATCGGTGCTGATGGCGCTGTGCATCTGCTGGGCCAGTTCATCCAGTTGCTCAAGGTAATCATCGCCCACCGTCCACAGTTCAATGGCTTTTTCCAGGTAGCTGAAATGGCGGAAGTTGAGGTACAGCCAGATCAGGCTGGGGACGTCGTCCGGGTGATTGCCACCCTTGAGGATGCCCAGGCGCGCGGCAGCCAGGTTTGGCGTGGCCCGATCCAGAGCCACACGCAGCTCATGCCCGCCTTGAGGTACGGCAATGGCATGCTGGTATTTGAGATAGGTGGCGTCGTCGCGGCTATCGGCATACAGCGTCAGGTAATAGATGGCATCCTTCTGGCCCTTGGACCACAAGCTTTCGCCAGCCACATAGCCACGCACCGCAGAGAGCACGTAGAGACTGCCACAGCCTAACAATGCCTGGAACAAGACAACGGCAATAAAGGGCCAGACGATACCCAACAACCGTGGCGTTCCGAGAGTCCGCTTTTGCTTCATGAAGTCCCTTACACATGCACAGCTTGATACGCACGCGAAAATCCGCTTCCGATAGCACAGCCTAAGCTAAATCAACGCACTTGTTGCAGGTGTCCGTAAAGTTTGGCGTAGAGCCCGCCGTCGGCGATCAATTGCTGATGATCACCATCCTCGGCGATGTGCCCGCCATCGAACACCAGTACTCGGTCAGCCTGTTTCACCGCGGACAGCCGGTGGGCGATGATCAGTGTAGTACGCCCGCTGAGAAACCGCGCCAATGCCTGGTGCAGGTTGTACTCGGTCGCCGCATCCAGTGCCGAGGTGGCTTCGTCCAGAATCACCACTTTAGGCTCGGCGAGCACCATGCGGGCGATGGCCAGGCGCTGCCGTTGACCACCGGAGAAGCGCACACCCGAGCGCCCCACCACACTGTCCAGGCCCATGGGCAGCGCCCTGACAGTAGCATCCAGCTGGGCGATTTCCAGCGCCTGCCAGCAGGCTTGATCGGAGCGAGTGCGGCCCATGGTCAAATTGGCGCGCACGGTGTCGTTGAACAGCGCCGGGTGTTGCAGGACTACGGCGACGTTTTCACGAATGGTTTCCAGGCCGATCTCCTGCTGGGTGGCCCCCCCAAAACGAATGCTGCCGGCCTGTGGTGTATAGAGCCCCAGCAGCAACTGCACCAGGGTACTTTTGCCGCCGCCGCTGGCGCCGACAATCGCCACCTTCTCCCCCGGCGCGATCGCCAGGTTCAATTGGTCGAGCACCAGGTCCTCACCGTAGCCAAACTCCAGACCACGCACCTCGATACCGACAGTCTCATGCCCGGTAAACGGATCGGCACCACCGGCGTACTGCGGCTCATCGGCGCGTGCCAACAGCTCGTTGATCCGCGTCAGCGCGCCGCCCGCGGCGTAGTAGGCGTATTGCAGGTTCAGCAGTTGTTCCACCGGGCCGATCATGAACCACAGGTAGCTGAACACGGCGAGCATCTGGCCGATGGACAGGTCGGAGAACAGCACCGTAAGCATGGCTGCCGCACGGAAAATGTCGATACCGAACTGGAACAGCAACCCACTGGCGCGGCTGGAAGCATCGGTTTTCCATTGGGAATGAATCGCATAGTCGCGCACTTCCTGGGCACGCTGGCCCAGGCGCCCGAGGAAAAAGCCCTGCCGATTGCCGGCGCGCACTTCCTGGATGGCATCGAGGGTTTCGGTCAGTGCCTGGGTAAAGCGCGAGGTGCTGTCGTTCTCCAACTTCTTCAGATGCTTGACGCGCTTGCCCAATTGCACGGTGGCGTAGATCACCAGCGGGTTGAACAACAGGATCAATAGCGCCAGCTGCCAATGCATCCACACCAGGATTGCCGACGTGCCGACCAGGGTGAGCATCGCCACCAGGAAACGGCTGAGGGTTTCGCCGACGAATTTGTCCAGGGTGTCCAGGTCGGTGACCAGGTGGGTAGTGACCGTCCCGCTACCCAAGCTTTCGTACTCACCCAGGGAGATCCGCTTGAGGCGTTCGATCAGGCGCACGCGGATGCGATAGACGATGTCCTTGGCCAGACGCGCAAACAGCCGCGCCTGCACCACGTTGAACACCAACGCACCACAGCGCAGGGCCAGCGTTACCAATAGCATCAGGCCGATGTAGCCGGCGGCTTTCTGCCACCCCAGGGGCAACGCGTGGTTCATCACCTTGAGCGCGGCATCGCCGTGGCCCAGCAGCACTTCGTCCACCAGCAATGGCAACAGCAGGGGGATCGGCACACTGCACAGCGTCGCCAGCACGGCCACGCCATTGGCGATCCACAGGGCTTTCTTGTGACGCAGCGCCAGACGGCGAATCTCTGCCCAGGTCAGGCGGTCAGTGCGTTGAGGTTGCTCATACACAGGCAGCTCGCTCCAGCCATCGACCCAATAACGGCGACAGCTCGGACAGCGGCTGGTAACCATTGGTCAGCAAGGCCAACTGGCCATTGCGCTCTGCGAGCAACGTCGGGAAACCGGCGATCCCCAGATCCTGCACCCAGGTGAAATCGGCGGCCGTGGCGGCATGCTGCTCGGCGCGGTCGAACTCGCCTGCAAACTCGATACGCGGAATACCGGCCTGCTCGGCCAGGTCCACCAGCACATGGGCGAGGGTCACGTCCTGTCCCTCGACATAGAACGCGCGCTGGATCAGCCCCAGCAGCTTCCAGGCGCAATCCGGCGCCAGGCTGCGCGCGGTGACGATGGCACGGCAGGCAGGCTCGGTGTCGTAGACAAACCCGTCAGGCAATGCGCCCTCACGCTTGAATGGCTGGCCGGTGGCCTCGGTCACCGCTTGCCAGTGCTCAAGAATGTAGCGCCGGGTGGTCGGCTCCAGCGCTGCACCGCTACCGGTACGCAAGCCGCCCACCACCAGGTGCACGTCCACGCCGGCCGCCTGGGCCTGCTCTACCAGCGCCTGCGCGACCGGGGCGAAGCCCCAGCACCAGGAACACATCGGATCCATTACATAGAGCAGGCGCGCAGACATGGCTCAGGCCTCGGAAGGAGTTTGCTTGTAGTTGAAACCAATCGGGTGCGGCATATTGCGGGTCTTGGCCAGCTCGATCTGCTTCTGCCGGTCGATCGCGCTGCGACGGGTCTTCTCCGGCAGCTTATCCCAGCAATGGGGGCAACTGATGCCAGCCACATAATGCTCAGAGGCGCGATCTTCTACGCTCACTGGTGTGCGGCAGGCATGACATTGATCGTAGTCGCCTTCGCTCAAGTCGTGGCGCACGGTCACGCGATTGTCGAACACAAAGCAGTCGCCCTGCCATTTGGTTTCCTCCTGGGGCACCTCTTCGAGGTACTTCAGGATCCCGCCCTTGAGGTGATAAACCTCATCAAAGCCTTCGCTGAGCATATAGCTCGACGCCTTCTCGCAGCGAATGCCGCCGGTGCAGAACATGGCGACTTTCTTGTGCTTGGCCGGGTCGAAGTTGGCTTTGATATAGTCGGGAAATTCGCGAAAACTGGTGGTCTTTGGGTCGATTGCGCCCTCAAAGGTACCGATTGACACCTCATAATCGTTACGGGTGTCGATCAACAGCACTTCAGGATCGCTGATCAGTGCGTTCCAGTCTTGCGGGTTGACGTAGGTGCCGACTTTTTTGTTCGGGTCAACACCTTCGACGCCCAGGGTCACGATCTCTTTCTTGAGTTTGACCTTGGTTCGGTAGAACGGCTGGTCGTCGCAGTAGGATTCCTTGTGGTCGATGTCGACCATGCGCGGGTCTTTTTTCAGCCAGGCCATCAGGCCATCGATACCTTCGCGGCTGCCGGAAACGGTGCCGTTGATGCCTTCTTCGGCGATCAGCAAGGTGCCTTTGATGCCGTTGTCGACCATCGCCTGCAGCAGTGGCTCGCGCAGGGCGACGTAATCTTCGAGGGTGACGAACTTATACAGTGCCGCCACAACAATCGGTTGAGTCATGGGTGTTCTCTCCAGGTGGCTACCCTCGTAAGGGGTGAACCGGATGCAAAAAGGCGTCGGTCAGGCGACGCGGCGCGCATTCTAACAAAAGTGCGGCGCCATCGCATCGGCACGCAGCCTCTGATATGTCCTCAGCGATGTGGGTTACGTACCCCTTCCACTCGGTACCGCTGGCCGCCGAGATGGCTGAACATCAAACGATAGGCACCGCGTCCACGAGCAGCGGCGTAGCCGTGCAAATCAGCGGACCATAGTTGGTCTCTGTGAGCATGCCAATGAACCGCGCCAAAACGCCCTTCACGCAAGTGGCTGAGGGTAAGGGCAATACTGCGGCGCTCGCGGCCCGATAGTTGGGTATCTACAAGCCTCGCGGTATCGAACTCCATCTGCGGGGTAGCGGCTCTCGCTGCCGCCGGCGCCACCAACGGCACCTGCGCCTGTGCTTGCCGACCACCGCGTGCGCGACTTGAACCAGCCACCGGTGTCGTCACCCCAACCTCGAACGCGCTTGGCCCCGCCTGCTGACCGCTCGCGGCAGCGGACTCACGTGCTGGACTTCGCAGCACTATCACGCCATAGCCCATGCGTTTCAACTCCGGCATAGGGTTACGATTCCCCCCCAGTACGCGTTCGAGGTCTTCCGCCTCGTCCACAGGCCCCACGTAGCCACGGAGGGTCCCCTGACGCCGATGGACCATAAGGGTAATGCCTTTTTCAGCATGACGGCGCGCGTAGGCAAAATTCACCAGCCGCTCCGTTTCTTCGTGACTCAGCCCCGCATCCTCCGCCGCAGCAATCGCCGTCTCCGAAACGGCCCTGGCGAAATTTTCTTCCTGTTGTTGCGCTGCGCTGGCCAGGGCCTGCGGCTGCATGCTTTGATAGGTAATGAAGCGGGCGGTACCAACCAGCAGGCCTCCCACCAGCCCCCCCACGGCAGCCCCCACCCTCGCATCACCCAGCAACGCTCCCGCCCCCAGGCCCAGCAAGGCCAGAACCAGGATGAGTATGATCTCGTCCTGTATCTGAGGATTTTCCATGTCGGTAGGCTGCAACCCCATTGAATCAACGAACGTGACCGGGTTGTTGAACGCCATGAGATAAGGATTCAGCTGCGTCCCTTCCCCAACGGGGTCGGGGCTTATCCAGCGCTGCAACCATGGGGCGTAATAGCGGAAACCGTAGTAATACAAACCGCTGCCGTCACGCTCCTTGCCTGAATATCGACGGGTTTTGTAACTGCCCTCCACCGCGTTGCGCGATGCCCACCACGCTGTCCCCCCATACGGGAAATAACTCTCCTGACTCAATAACTCGGCCTCTTCGCCCAACTCCAACCCATGGCTCGACTGCTGATCGGTCAGGCAGAAACGCAGGGCTTCATCGTCAGCCCCCTCATCAAGTCCCAGCTCCCATTGCAAGACCTCCACCGCGCAGCGCGCTACGTCAAGGCGCAACACATTCAATCGACGCAATGGCCACTGGCGAATTTCCAGGCCTGGCAGGTAATAGACACGCGCCGTTTGTCGACTGCCGGCAACCTGCTGGTGAGTGAGCTTGAGCACACGCTGGCCGTCGCCTGCATACACATAAGCTTCCTCATCCGAGTCAGCTCCGTCGCGCACAACTGACGTGACCCTGGACAACTGATTACGCACATTCCACGCCATCGCTACACCACGCCCCAGCCGTTGCTGATTGCCATTGGCGTCAAAACCCTGCGCCAACGCGCCAACCGGATGCTCGCTAGACAACGCGCGGTTACTGCCACTGGCGACCTGCATGTCGCGCGTGTAACCGACGCCACTGGACGGCACATGCCGCAACCGGGTCAGGTTGCCCCCCTCGTCATAAGCATAATGCTGGGTGTAGTTGCGACATAAACCGGCATCGATCGAACCGAACGAAATACGCGCAGGCAGTGCTGGGGTGATGGCGGCGACGGTACTTTCCCGGCCTGTCGCCTGGGTCAGTTGGTACAGCGAGTCGTATTGATAGCAATAGGCGGCATTCACTTGCGTGTTGTGGCTCCATTGGGCCGGTTGCGCCTGATCCCGCAGCTTCGAAACATTTCCCACGGGATCATAGTCGTAGCGCAAATCCTGTAATGGCGCCGCCGGCTCATTCTGGCGGTACGCCATCAACCGGTTCATACGGCCATCCTCGGGCCGATAGGCGGCCAGACTGCTCACGCCATTGCCCAACCGGGCCGTCTCCACCTGACCGGCGGCATTATAGACGTAGCGATCTATCACGGTTTTGCGTGCGCCACTTTTCAAGGCGAGGTGAATATGTTTCGTCTGTCCGTCCAACCCATAGGCAAACTGCCGACCATTACCCTTGGCGTCGACCTGTTCCAACGTGCCGCCGAGGGCATCAAATATCCAGCGTGTGGTGTAACGCTCGCCGTCCAACTGCGCGTCCTGATCGGCCTGAGCAAGCGGCCAGTCAACATCGCCCGGCGCCTCGCGAAATCGCCGCGTCTGCCGAAGCACTTGCCCGCTCATCCCATACGCTTCGAACACTTGGGTGCCAGCCGGGTCGGCATGGCACACCAGACGGCCACCGCGGTTAAGCGCGCGGTGCTCAGACGTTGGGGCGGCATATACCAGGCGTTCGACACACCGGGGTCGCTCTTCGTCGGCAGCCTGTTCGAACACCGCCACCGGACGTTGCAAGTCATCGTAGTCGTGGCGCTGATAGGCCCCCCTACCATCCCAGACCTGCAACAGTTGCCCGGATGGCGCTGCCAGCATCAGCCGCATGCCGGCGTCCACATCGTGGTTGCGGATCAGCGTCCCGGACAGGCTGTACACCGACACCTGATTCGCCTCGATCAATGGTTCACGTGATTTAAGGGTATGCAGGCGAGAGTCCCACTGCTCAAGCATCAGGCCGCTGGCCCCATAGACTTGACGCCTGACACGGGCCGTCGGCGCAGCCTGGGGGGTAGCGCGCAGATAAGCGACACTGCGGACCGTCAACCCACGGGGGTCGAATGCTACAAGCGAGGGCGTATTTCGATGAAGTGAAGCAGACATGATCACATGGCCTGAGTTGCACAATGGTCAGAAAAGCCTAGGGCTCATGTCTTGCACAGAGGTGGTATCGGTGTATAGACACCTCAACCGGCGTGCGCCGACGACGCCTGTAAATACCTATACCTGGCCCCGTTAACCTGCGTGATAGCGTTTTTCATTGCCCGCCGGCACCCTCGGCGGGCGTGAAGGAACGTATGAATATGCAAACCGACAGCAGCCCCTTGCTCGCCAAGCTGATTGATCACTCACGTCCTCCCGCCCCCGGTCGGGACGATTTCAAGACCGCCCTGCAGCGCCTCAACCTCACCTCGGTATTGGACATCGTACGATTGTCCGAAAGAGCCTTTGCCGAGCAACTGGCAACGTACAACGATGACGATGCACACACGGTGTACCTCAAGGCCCAGAGCGTCGCCGCGCAACTGGAAACGCTATTTCGCGAACAGCAAGTCTCGTCCCCCCCTTCTTCACCGCGCAATAAACGCAGTCTCCCCCCCGAGACCAGCGCAACCTACCAGGCCTTGTTCAAGGAAAAGTGGGACCAGTTCTGCTCCAGTTCGTCGATTGCAGCGGTTGACTCACCGACTGCCTACCTGCGGGCGCTCTATTTGTTCGCCCAGCAGCTGGAAGAAAACACCAAGGACGCAAACGCGCTCAAGCTGTCGCAGCGACGCCCGGAACTCAAAGACCAGGTGATCAACCAACATAGCGTTTCGGGCCAGGTTCCCATGTTGTCGATCGTCAACCAGATCTTGCTCAAAAATATCGCGCCGGCCAAAGAAGAAGATACCTATAAGGTGCTGAGTGAAACCTGGTATCCGTTTTCTCTGCCCTATCATTTGCACCATCAGCAATGCCAACAGGGCCTGTCGGGCGACAAGCCGGCGTTGGGTGAGTTGAACTATCGCATCAGTCGCCAATTGCCTCTGGCGGGAGAAACCAGCACTTACGGGCAGGTCGGCGAACAGAACAACGAAGTCCAGTGTCAGTTATCGGGGTTGAGCCCTCAACAACAGACAATGCTGAAAGCTAAATGGGTTACCGAAACAGAGGTGGAAAAAGAGGAAAAGGTGAAAAAGTTCCATCTCCAGTTTTACAACTGGACGATAGATCAGACAGGACCAGAGAAACTCACTGACTTTCTGAACCATACACAACTGGATGCCGACCAACTTCAGGCGCTGCTTGCACAACAGACTCAGTCACCACGCCAATCGCCTAACTGCAAGCAAAACCCCGGCCTCACCTACGGTGCGTGCTATATCAACGGCACGACCACACCCGCTATCAGCCTGGACAACGCCAAGCTGACCCACGTTAGCCTTGAGCGCTTCGACAGGCTGCAACGCATGATTCGTCTACAGCGCTGGCTCGGCCTGCCTTTCGCGCAATTGGACACCCTGATAGTCAGCGCCATGCGCTGTGAAGGCCATCGCAACAGCACGCTGCTGATCACCCATAACACCCTCCGGTCGCTGGGGGTCTTTTGCTATTTGAGCAAACGCTACACGTTGCAAGCCGAAGAATTTGCCGCCCTGCTTCATCAGTTACCCGTCCATGCCTCAGGTGACCGCGTGTCATTGTTCGACCAGGTGTTCAATCGCACGGGTTCCGCCCTGCCTCCCCTGTATCTGGACAGCGCTACGTTCGACGGTACCACCCGGCAACAGCTCTGCGCGGGGTTGGGCCTGCAAGACACCCAGGATTCGCTTCAACTACTGATCAACCCCAACAAACCTGCAACCCGCACGATCGAGACGGTCAGCGAGATCTATCGGCAAGCGAGAGTCGCTCGCCTGTTCGGGTTATCGGTCGTGGAATGCCGACAGTTGGTGCAAATGCTCGGGAATGCGAACTTTCTCATGCAGCTGCGCAACCCAACGCTACGCAACAAACCGAAGGGCACGACTGACTTCCTCGACATACTCATGCACCTGGAGTGGGCCAGCCGTTGGTTTAAAGAAAACGGCAGCAGCCTGGCGCTGCTCAGACGCCAGCTATTGCTGGATCGCCAGGTCCAGGACCCGATCATCAATCAGCTATTGAAGGAGTTCGCCAGCTATGACCAAGCGTCTCTTTCCGAAGCGTTGCACCGGCTTGATCTTCCTCAGCAACCCGATGACGAAACAGTTCGTTTACCCGCCGTTGACTGGGAATCCTTGGCCTATGCGGCGCTGCAACGGATGCGTCCCAATAACAGCATCGAGATGGCGCTCGATCAAGTGCTCTCCTCCGTTGAAATCAGCACTATGCCTGTACGTACGACACATTTGATCAACCAAGCGAAACCTACACTCAACACACTGCTGAGCAAGGTGCGTGATGAGTTGTGGGCTTTATATCTACGCCTTAAAGAAATCACCCAAGCCGTCCTCCATGAACCAAGCAATACCAACGGCTATCAAAAATACGACAATGACCACCATTTCCTGCGTTTATATGCCCCCGCTGCTTCGCCGCTGCAAACGCTCAGTTATCTGATACTGCGGTTACCTCACGCCGCCGATATTCTGCAACTGCCCCTCAGCCCACAAGCACTTCACCAGTTCCTGATCAATCCGCACTGGCTCGCGAGCAAGTACAAGATGTCTTCATTACTTGAACTCACCCCGTACAACCTCTACCTCATGCAGCAGTTCAAACATTGCCTACACCACTGCGGCCTGACGGAAGAGCAACTGCTCGACTACTTCGAACACGCCAATACCTTGCCCAACGGCGCTACGCAAAACACCAGTGAAGAAACGAACGAGCGTCTCGCTCAACTTTTAGGTTGGAATGCCAGTGAAATCGACGTCTTCTGCGACAAATTGAGACCTCCACGCATTACCTCAATGATGCGCCTGGACTGGGTGCTGCGCTGCCGCCAAGCCAGCATCGACACAGGCCTGCCTGCCAACATGCTGATCAAAGCCAGCGAACTGAAAGCCGACTCTACATTTGCTGACTGGAAGAGCGTCGGTGAGGCGATCACAAGTGCGTATTCATAACCCACTCACACCCTACTCACATTCGACCTGCTCAAGGATTGATCATGTCTCACTCGCTTAATCAACAGCTCAATGAAAGCCTGCGCGACGCCATGCTCGCGTACTACCTGACCTACAAGGTACCTACCGACTTAAAGGAAAAGATCACCCATGCCGACGATCTTTACGAATACTGGCTGCTCGACGTACAAGTCAGCCAAGCCGTACCGACCAGCCCGGTAGCCTGTACCATCTCCAGCCTGCAGCAGTACATCACGCGCATCCAACTCGGCCTGGAACCGGGCTATGAAAAGCAGGGCATGACTGCGCAACAGGACACGTTATGGCGCGAACAGTTGCACACCTACGCTCTCTGGAACGCCAACCAGCAGTTGCACTATCACCCCGCCAACTACTTGGACCCGACATTACGGCGTGACAAGACCGACAGTTTTGAACAGTTGGAAAACGACCTGAGCCAGTATCGAATTCAAGCGGATACCGTCACCACGGCGGTTCACAATTACCTGGCCAGGTTCGAGGAAACCGCCAACATACGCACGATCAACGGTTATATCGACGCCGACTTGAGCAAGCTGCATAGCGGCACCTATTACTTCGTCGGTAAATCGAGTTCCGAAAACACCTATTACTGGCGCTCCCTCGACCTGTCCAAGCGCGCAGGCTCGGTACTTTTTCAGGACGCCTGGTCAGACTGGGAGAGAATCAACTTGTCGGTCTCCGACGCCACCGCCGAGCAAAGTATCCGGCCGGTGTACTTCAATAACCGGTTATTTTTCATCTGGGCCGAATGCATCAAACCCGCCCCCACCAGTTCCGTCCCACCGGCGCAAACGGATTCAGGGGAAAAAAAACAGCTGACCGAATGGATCAACAGCCGCTACGTCAAGTTTCGCCTCAATTTTTCTTATAAAAAGCACGATGGTAGTTGGAGTGCACCCAAAGCCTGCATCGAGGAGCACTGCGCCACCGAAGACGTCAACGCATTGACCTCTGCCTTTCTGAAAACCATTACGCAGACGGTAGCTATCGTCGACAGTAACGGCCCCCCGGTACTGTTTTTAAGTGTGCTGGCCACCAGCCGTAAAGACCCCAAACAGCAGGAGAACTTTATTGGCAAATTTTTCCAGGCTGTCCACGTCGACCAGTCCTTCAACATCACCACCATCGCCGATGGCGGCAGCCCCGAGCGCTACAGCGTGCTGCCCGGCTCACAGGTGGACGAAGAGATAAACCGACTCCTGGAACACTTCGATCCGTCGCAGAAGACAAAAGTGCAGACTGTCGTTCAAGGCAAAGATCAAAGCGTGAGTGGGTACTACAGTGAGTTGCTGCCTGACACCGCCCGGCAATACCTCACGTTCTTTGCTCATAAAAACCAAGGTAACTTGCAGTTCAAGGTGCCCCCCCCAAACAAGCACTCGATTTCCCCCAGGGAGGAAACGATTACCGAAAACAACATTCATTGGAACTTTGGAAAAAATCGAGAAAAAATAAAAAACCCAGAAACAAGTGACGTCTCTTTTGATTCAAATACCAATGAACTCGTATTTACTTCCACCCTCAATGAAAATTTCCGGCAATCGTACAGCGTCACATTAACAAAAGAAGCCCCTAAGGATATTAGCATCATACTGATAGTAGACGACGCACTGGATGATCCGAAAGCCACTCAGCTCAAACTGACCAGTGAGTCTAAAATTACCGGCCCAACAGACGAGTTAAAAACTGATTTTTACGCTCTTTATTTTAAAAACACGGCCACGCATGACGAGTTCCCCAACGCTGTACATATCAAAAACGGGTTACTCATTAACGCTAAATCCAAAGACGGGAACACCGTCTCACTCGAAGATCATTATATCGACAAGAATGCGTTCATCAGTTTATACACCGGTACAAAAAACTCCATCCAGGTCGCCCTTGACCGCTACAGCAAATACCCAGACGCAAACAAAAAGACGTCGCTGCACGCACAAAATACGTTGACCATCAAAAGGCCCAACGTGCGCACATCTAATTTACGTGCCTATAAGCACATCATTATGAGAGCCAATTTCAAAGACTACCCATTCACCGAAAAAATCAATGCCAACTCACATCAAATCATCAACTATCAGGACACTACCCACGAAAGCCTCACCGGATCAAATCCCGAATTACCCAGCGGGCATCGGGTCACGGCGCGGATTCCAGTGACCACGGAGGAAATAACGTCGGGCATCACCCTGATACACGGGGTGGTGACGCTTGAGCCTGCCAAAGAAGACGACTCGACAATTCTCGGCTATACCCTGAAAGCGACCACCTTGAAGCTGGCCCCTTCCACCTCTGACACAACGCTCAATCAACAACTGGCGCCGACGATCAAAAGACAGACGTCGGAAAAACTCGGCACCGCCGAATTTATTGATTTCCCAACGAGCACCTCAACCCCGCCTGCCGACACGCCCCCCCGCCTGCGCATGAATACCTGTTTTGCCGGCAATCTGGTCAAGGCGGCCAATGTCAGCCTTGAGCATTTGTTTTCGTTAACGCCGAAAACGTGGCAAGAACCTCCACTCACGCCAGGTGGAGCAGCAGAGGACATTGACTTTAACGGGGCTCACGGCAAGTACTTCTGGGAGCTGTTCCTGTACGTGCCCTGGTTGGTTGCCCACCGCCTGAATCAGGAGCAGCAGTATGTCGAAGCCCAAGCCTGGCTCAAACACATCTTCGACCCAGGGCGATTGGCCGATACGGCCAGCGAGCGCCCTGCATTTTGGGGATTCAACGAGCTCGTTCGTACGGGTCCGCTCCCCGGTTCAGTCACTCACGACCCACATAAACTGGCGATTCGCTCACCGGTGCATTTTCGCAAAGCAATCTACCTGCTTTATCTCGACATACTGCTCAATCGTGGCGATGCAGCCTATCGGCAACTCACCCCCGACAGCCTGACCCAGGCCAAACTCTGGTACACGCGAGCCAATCACTTTCTCGGGCCACGCCCCCGCGTCACCACCACTGAACCGTGGGATGAAATCACCCTCGAAAGTTTGACGACGAGCCGCTCTAAAGCCCTGGTAGAACTGGAGCAAGAAAACCCACCAATCAATGTCAACCCTGCGACCGAAAGCACCGCACTGGCTTCGCTCACGGACACCGATAATCTGTGCCTACCCTTCAATACCGATCTGGTGGCGCGCTGGGACAAGCTCGAAAGTCGCCTGCATAACCTGCGCTACAATCTCGATATCACTGGCAAACCCTTGCGCCTGTCGCTGTACGCAACCCCGCTCTCACCTCTGAAGCTGTTGGCCAGCCGCAGCAGCGGTGCCTTCGGCGAAGGAGGCGCGGCGCCGTTCATTGACGCGCAAGTCGGCCATTATCGCTTCCAGATCATGCTGGGCCACGCGCTCACGGCAACCGAGGCGGTGATTCAATTCGGCAACACGGTGCTGAGCCTGATTGAGCGCAAGGAACAGGCTGAATACCTGGAGTTGCAGCAACAACAAGCCTGGGACTTGGCCAATATCGTCGTCACCCAACAACACCAGGCATTGTTGCTCGACGAGAAAAACCGCCAGGCACTCGGCGCCAGTCGTAGCATGATCGAATCCCGGATGCGCCACTACGAACGCCTGCTCACCGAAGGCATCAGCCCCGCAGAAGCACACGCAGGCCAACTCTACCTGATCAGTAGCGGATTCGAGGCCGCAGGTTCCGCCGCCGCCGCAGCGGCCGGCATCGCGATGATCGCGCCGAACATCTTCGGTACGAGTACCGGCGGGTCGCGCTGGGAGGGCCCGTTTTATGCAGCCCAAGCCTTGGCTCAAGGCGTCGCGACAGTGTTGCGGGGCACTGCCGCAGACCTGGACCGTTCCGAGCAATTCAACCGTCGGGAGCAAGAGTGGGCGCATGCCCAGGATCAGGCCCGACTCGAATTGGCACAGGTCGATGCCCAGTTACAAGCCTATGCCGAGCAGGAAAAAGCCACGCGCCTGCAATTACGCCTGGCCGAGACCTCCCTGGCCCAGGCCTGGTCGAACTATCAATTGCTGGCCAAGCGCTTTACCAGGGCACAACTGTATGACTGGCTCAATGTACAACTGAGCAAGTTCTACTACCAAGTCTATGACCTTAGCCTTTCCCTGTGCCGCACCGCGCAAGCGTGCTGGCAGTACGAAGTCGCAGACTATGCGAGCACGTTTATCCAGCCCGGTGCCTGGAACAACAACTACCGCGGCTACCTGGCGGGTGAGGCCCTGAAGCTGTCGCTGTTGAAGATGAATGCGGCCTATGTGGACCAGAACGTGCGGGACCTGGAGATCGTCAAGACCATCTCCCTGCGTCATCGCATGATCGATTGCAAAGTCTCCACACCCACAACAGACACAACCGGCACTCAATCATCGAGTACACAAAACACATGGGCCGAGCATAAACGACAACTGGTCGATAACGGCACGCTGTGCTTCAAGTTGCCCGAGGCTCTGTTTGAAGAGGATTACCCCCACCACATCCTGCGGCGAATAAAAAGCATCAGCGTGTCGTTGCCCGCGACGCTAGGCCCCTATGAGGACATCAAGGCGATACTGACCCAAACCCATAACGAAATCGTATTGCCCGCAGGCGAGCGGCGCCGCGACATGCGTGCCCATCAGCAAATCGCACTGTCCACCGGCCTGGATGACAACGGCCTGTTCACCCTCAACTTCGAGAGCCACGATCGCTACTTGCCCTTCGAATACACCGGGGCCATCTCCAACTGGACCCTGGAATTCCCCAATCACAGCCGGCAAGAAGCCGTACTCCAATCAATCAACGATATCGTCATTCACCTGCGTTACACCGCCAGGGTGCCAGTTGCCAGCGGGGGTAAGGTATGAACGACGATACGCCCAACCTCCAAGTCAATACCCCGGCCCTGCCCAAAGGCGGCGGTGCCATTCAAGGCACCGGCAAAGGCTGGGGCGATGTCGGCGCCAGCGGTATGGCCACCTTTGAGATTCCCTTGCCGATCTCTCCCGCGCGCGGTTACGCGCCGGCCATGTCGCTGGCCTATCACAGCGGCGCTGGCAACGGCCCCTTCGGATTGGGTTGGGGGATACCCCTGCCGGCTGTCAGCCGGCGTACCTCCCATGGTGTGCCGGCCTACACGGAGCACGACGTACTGGTGGGCCCCGACGCGCAAATATGGCTACCCGAACGCGACGCCGAAGGTGCGATCGTCAGCCGCGCCGCGACCTCCTTCAATGGTTTGCCACTGACCATCGCCTACACGGCCACCCGGTACTTTCCGCGGGTTGAGAGCCATTTCGACCGTATCGAGCACTGGCACTCGGCAACCGATGCTGCAGGCTTCTGGTTGATACAAAGTGCCGATGGCAGTCAGCACTTTTACGGGAAGACCCCATTGGCCCGAATTGCCGATCCGGACCACCCGCACCATGTGGCGCAATGGTTGTTGCAGGAAAGCCTGAATACCCACGGCGAACACATTTATTATCACTACAAAAAAGAAACTGACTCCTCACGCTACCCGAGGGACTGTCGAGCCCAGCGTTACCTGGAGCGCGTCTGCTACGGCAACTTCACCGCCGAGGAGCAGGAACAACTCTACCTTTGGAAGACCGACGATGAGCCGGGCATGGGCTGGCACTTTCAGTTGCTCTTTGACTATGGCGAACGTGACCTTGAGCTGGATAAGCGGCCGACGTATCAGAAAATCCGGGAGTGGCCGACACGACCCGATCCTTGCTCGGATTTTTCGTTCGGCTTCGAGCTACGCACCCTGCGCTGTTGCAACCAGATTCTGATGTTTCACCACTTCCCCAAGGAAGCGCAAATGGGCACCGACCCGGTGCTGGTCAAACGTCTGCTGCTGGAATACCGCGCGCCCACCCATGTCAGCCTGTTGATTGGGGTCCATGAGCAGGCCTTCGACAGCTCGGGCAATAGTGTGAGCCGCCCGCCGCTGGAGTGTTTTTACCAATCGAGCCAGCTCAAGGTAGACAAGAGCGGCTATAAGCCCTTCAGTTCGCTGCCCGGGCTGCATGACAGCGATCGCTATCAACTGGTCGATCTGTATGGCGAAGGCATACCGGGTGTGTTGTATCGCACTGACAAGAGTTGGTACTACCGTGAACCGCTCAGGCCGCAGCACACGAAAACCAGCGACGAGGTGATTTACGGCGCGGCCCAGGAGTTGGCGCGGGTGCCGGTCGCCGACAGCAGCCGGCCCATCCACCAGGCGCTGGCCGATGTGGACGGCGATGGCCGTTTGGACTGGCTGGTTGCCCACCCAGGAATGAATGGCTTTTTCAGCCTGGATGAACAGCGTAACTGGTCAGCCTATACGTCGTTCGATGCATTCCCCTCGGAGTTCTTCCACCCCCAGGGCATCCTCGCCGACTTGATGGGGACGGGACGCCCTGACGTTGCCATGATCGGCCCCCGTAGCGTACGCCTGTATGCCAATCGCCGAAGAAAAGGCTTCGAACCCGCCATTGAGGTGCCTCATAAGCTCGATGACGTCTTGCCGATCGTTTCCGCCTCGCCTAACGAGCTGGTGGCGTTCAGCGATGTACTCGCCACGGGCCAACAGCATCTGGTGCGTATCCGGCATGACGAAGTGAAATGTTGGCCGAACCTGGGTCGAGGCCGCTTTGCCCGAGGGTTTGTGTTGGCTACGTTGCCACTGCGTTATGAAACGTTCAAGCCGGCCAATGTACTGCTCGTCGACCTCAATGGAGGTGGCGCTACGGACTTGCTGTATTTGAGCGCCGCCCACCTGTGGATTTTCCTCAATAAAGGCGGCAACGGTTTCGAGGCGCAGGCGATCAAGGTCCCGTGGCCAGAGGGTGTGCAGTATGACGACCACTGCCAGGTCAACATCGTCGACGTGAGCGGCCGGGGCTGCCCTAGCCTGATCCTGACCGCCGCCCACCAGACCCCCATCCATTGGCGCTACGACTTTTTCAGCCACAAGCCCTGGCTGCTCATACGCACCGACAACAACATGGGCGCCCAGGCGGCGATCAAATATCGCAGCAGCGCCCAGGAGTGGCTGGACGAAAAACGCGAGCTGCATGCCAAGGGCCAGCCCGCTATCAGCCAGTTACCCTTTGCGCTGCTGCTGGCCAGCCAACAAACCCAACGAGACGAAATTACCGGCAACCAGCTGACCCAGCGCGTGAGCTATCGTCAGGCTTATTACGACCGTGTGGACCGCAAGTTTCGTGGCTTTGGGCTGTTGCTGCAAACCGACACCGACAGCCGCAAAGACGCCCCTCACGCGCCGGGTTCAAGCGCTCCCGTGCTCAGCAAAACCTGGTTTCATACCGGGCGATCCCTTGACATGCCCTGCCTCGGCCAGAGCACTCACGACCCGAACGCCAAGGCTCCCGGCCGCACGCTGGTCAGCCGCTACAGGGGGACAGCTGGGGCACAACCGCTGGATCATCATGACGACTTGATCAGCGACCCCGCACCGGCGCTGGCACGCGACGTGGCCCGTGCACTCAGTGGCGCGGTGCTGCGGGTCGAAGTGATGGCAGCAGACCCGGCGCAAGACGCCGTGCCCTACTCGGTCAAACACCAGCGGTATCTGGTCCGTGAACTGGCCCCCGCCAGTGCTCATACGCCCTACCCCCGGTTGCTGCCATTAGCGCTGGAGTCGATCAGCTATCAATACGAAGGCGTGGAAAACGATCCCGTCTGCCAGCACCAGATCAATCTGCGCTGGGATGCCTATGGTTACCTGGTGCATAGCGTGACCCTGCATTATGCCCGCCGTACCACCACCGACAGCCCGCCGCCCGCCGTGCTGGTGGATGAGCACCAGCAGCGCTGGTGGCACGATACCCATGACAACGCGCAACAATTCTATTACCTGAGCGAAACGCTGGCGCAGCCCATTCATCTGGACGACGCACAGCAGTGGTACCTGGCCTTGCCCTACCGCCAACGAGACAACGCCCTGGTGCTCGGCAAGGCGCCGGCGCCTGGCGGGCTGGACCCTGCGCGTATCGCCTATGAGGTGTTCATCGATACCAGCGTCGGGCCGCTGGCCGCAGGGGCCAGCCGCACCCTGAGCGGCTTGTCGCTGCAGTACTACCGGCAGGCCGGTAGCTCCGGTAAAACCCTGGAGCCTGGCGTCGCCACCGTCCAGGCATTGACTGACTATCTGGAAATCGCCGAGCTGGATGACCAGGCCATAAGTGCCTACAACGACATTCCGGCCATGCCCAACCAACCCAAGGTGGACCTGGTGCAAAAGCTCACCGACAGCGGCTATCACACCATGGAGTTGTTTTTTCTATTCGACGGCGAGGTGCCGCCCAAGGAAAACCGACTGTGGTCGATTCGCCGGCACTTTCCCCGCTATGGCAAGGCCACCCAGTTTTATCGGATAAGGGCGCTGCGGGCCACCGAGGCCCATGGCGAAACAAAGCTCACCTATGACCCCTACACGTTGCAAACCGTGCGCGTAAAAATGCCCGACGATTGTGTAACCAAGGCCGAATACGACTATCGATTGCTGCTGCCGATAAAAATCGTCGACCCCAATGGCACTATTCAAGAAGCGCTTTATGACGGTTTTGGGCAGTTACTCGCCAACACCTTTTACGGCCACGAACAAAGCCTCAGAGTGGGCTTCGCCGCTCTGGAAAGCTACCGCCCGCGCAAAAATGTAACGCCCGCATTGGCCATCGAACAGGCGCAAAGCGTGCTGCAAGACATGGCCAGCGCGCACTGCTACGCGCCTTTCAGTTGGATGGGCAGCATCGACTTGGCTCTGGTCAAGCCCGAGTGGATTACCAAGGGGTATCTGCTCCCCGGCGGGCATATCCGCATGAGCGCGCGATCGCGGCTGGGTGGTGCTCGCCAGCCCCTCAGTGACAGTGCAAAACAACTCAAGGCGTTGATCGATGAGGCCAGCCGTACGCCGGTACATGGGCTCATATTGCAAGCTGACCGCTACCCCGGCGATGCCGAACAACAGGTTCGCATGACCCTGACCTGCTGGGATGGCTTCGGCCGCTCATTGCAGACCAAGCAGAAGACCGAACCAGGCCCGGCCCATGCCGTCGACGACAAGGGCAACCTGTTGGTCGACGAACTGCCGGATGCAAACGCCACTTTGAAGAAACAGCTGCGCCAAGTGCAAGCCGACCCCCGCTGGCGCATCAGCGAGCGTGTCGAATACAACAACAAGGGCCTGGTCATTCGCGTCTACCGCCCCTACTTCGCCGACAAGCACACCTACGTCAATGATCAATCCATGCGCGAGCTGGGCCACAGCGACCGACAGTTCTACGACCCCCTCGGGCGCCCGACAAAGACATTGACCGCAGGAGGATTTATGCGGCGTAACACCTATTGGGCCTGGTACACCGTCAATGAGGACGAAAACGACACTTATGCAGAGCTGAACTCCGACAACATACTGACTGATACCCCCTAAAGACCTGGGTATCTACAGAACTTTTGCTCCTGCGCCAGACCTGTAGCGGTCTGGCCCCTCCAACGTGAGCCGTTCAAATGTGTGTGAGGCTTGCCTGCAAAGGCAGCCTTGAAGCCGACTGGGATGTTGAATGGGCCGCAGCGACGACCCATTCATGTTCTTGTCAGGATCGCCGGGCTGCGCCCCATCGCGACGCCAAGGTTGTATACCCGCGCCTGGCAAACGTTACGAAAAAGCCGCGCCATTCGGTCAATGATGCAATCACGCCGCGGGCCGCCATGACAATTGTTCGAGTGGTCCGGCCTTGAGCGGCCTGTGGCAGGCCCGTCAGCGCAACGGCCAATGCCTCGACACCGGACGCGGCCCAGTGCGTCCACACCTGATTGAACATTCTGCTCAGCCCACCGTGCGCCGTCGCGACAGGATCCGGCAACTGTACGGTTTGGCCATGGGGATCGTGGACGGCGGTCCGGTGACCGCCACGCATCATCGTTCCCATCGCCCCATCGTAGGCTTCTATTGCAGGTGAGACATTGGGTTGCATCAGCGCAGGCACTTCCCCGCCATAAACAACGTTGGCCACGGTGGCAAGGGCATAGGCGGCCGTCGCTCCGGCGGTGCGCGTGACCCTGCCGCGCAGGGGCGTGCTGCCCCAGGAGATGCCGGTACCGTGCCCACGAAGGACCTGCTGCACCAGTTCTCTGGAGAGCGCGCGCACATGTCCGCCCAACCGCTGGACCGCCACCGGGTCCCAGCTGTGCTCGGCTTGATCACCTATCGAGTCGCCATGCATGGCATACCCCATACCCGCGGCACCTGCAAAAATAGCACCGATCTGTGGCGCATATCGCGTCCAGTTACCGGCGATACCGGTGCTCATATGTGCCGTGGACACTGCATCCAGCACCGCAACGGTAAGGCGCAAGATTTGGTTGCGTTGTGCCGTGGGCTGGACGGTACTGAAGACCGCCAGATCGACGCCCGTCGCAATTGCATTGGCGATATAGGTGGATAAACCATCGCGAATCGCTGCCGCCGAGGCCGGTTGTATCCTCGGGCGCATAACCCTGCCTATATTCGCGAGCCTGCGGCTGATGGAAAGCCTGCGTATTTGTTTATCCTGCGACTCCTCCAAAGCCGGTGTGGCAGCCAGCCCTTGCGCATCGACCTTGCTAACCGGATTACCGCCAACCATGGCGTACAGATTCAAACCATCGGCATCGCCAATCGGGTCCGGGCTGATCCATCGGCATAACCACGGTGCGTAATACCTGAAGCCGTAGTAAGACAACCCACTGGCATCGCGCTCCTTGCCCGAGTAACGGATGAACCTGTAACTCGCCTCACTGGCATTCTTCGCCGCCCACCAGGCAGTCCCGCCGAAGGGGTAATAACTTTCCTGGCTGAGCAGTTGCGCCTGCTCGCCCAGTTCCAGGCTGCTGCTGCCCAAGTGGTCCGACAAGCCGTAACGGATCTGCGCGTCCTGGCGCCCCCCCGAAGGGTGGCGATCCCAAAGCAGGACGCGGACCGTGGTCGTACCAGCATCAAGGTTGAGTACATTCAGTTGCTCACCCGTCGCGCTGTCATGCCGAATTTCCAGCCCCGGCAAGTAGCGCACCTCGGCCCTATGCAGCACGCCCCGGGCCTGGGAGACCCGGCGCTTGAGGATGCGCTGGCCCGTGGCATCGTAGGCGTAACGTTCTTCATCGTCGTTGCCGCCCTCGCGCCGCACCTGCGTGAGGCGCACCAGTTGATTGCGCACATCCCAGCCCATCTTGTGATCGCCTGCCAACGCTTGCAGATTGCCATTGCGGTCAAAGCCCTGGCCCAACCCCGGCGCAGTCTTGCCATCGGCCTGCGGCAAAAAATGATTGCTGCCCGCGGCCACGCTCATCTGCCGCGTGAAGCCCGTGCCGCTGCTGGGCACATGTTGCAACTCAAGCATATTTCCGGCGGCGTCATAGCTGAACCGCTGGGTGTAGCGACGCCATACGCTGTCGTCAGTCGAGCCGAACGTCACACTCGCTGGTAACGCCGGGCCTCCAGTGTTGCCGGCGGTTTCGCGGCCGGTGGCCTTGGTCAGTTGCGATAACGTGTCGTACTCATAAAGGCTGGTCGAACTGATTCGGGTGTTGCTGGACCATTGCGTCGGCTGGGCAAGGTCATCGATCCGCACGACGTTGCCAACGCCGTCATACTCGTAGCGCAGGTCTTGCAGCGCTGCGCCCGGTCGCGCGGGCAGATGGGCAGTCATTTGCCGCAAGCGACCATCGAATTCACGGTAGTGCATGGCACGCACAACGCCGTTGCCGGCGCGTTCGCTGAGCACCTGACCCGCTGCGTTATAGTGCCGCTGGCCCAGTACCTGCGTACGCTCGCCGCCCCTGGGCGTCACAAAGATGCTCGCCGGCTGGCCGTCAATGCCGTAGGCGTAGTCGAAGCGATTGCCCTTGGCGTCCGTGTGATGCAGGCGCTCACCCAGCGCGTTGAACCCAATGGATGTCTGGAATCTCTCGGGCTCCAGGAGCACCTCGCGTTGTGCGTACAGCTGCGGCCAATCCAGCGCGGCATCCGCCTGCCGGAAGCGTCGGGTCTGCTGAGCAACTTCTGCGTGCACCCCATACCGCTCGTGGAACAACGAGCCGCCGCCGTCATCGTGGCGAACCACCCGGCCGCAGCGGTTGCGCGCCGCCTCTTCGTTCGAAGATGCAGCATAGGCAAGACGCTCGACGCACAACGCTTGCCCGTCACTGGCCGCCTGCTCGAAGACCGCCACCGGCCGCAGATATTGATCGTAGCGATGAGCCTGGTGAGCGCCCCGCCCATCCCATTCTTCCAGTAACTGCCCAGCCTCCCCCATCAGCGTCAGCCGCCAGCCGGCATCCACGCTGTCGGTGCGCAACGCTTGTCCACCAAGGCTATAGACCGTGCGTTGATTGGGCGCGGTGTCAGGCTGTGAGCGTGACAACTGCAACAAACGTGGGTCCCACTGTTCAATCATCAAGCCCGTACTGCCATACACCTGACGATGAATGCGCATCTGCGGTTCAACCTCTGTGCTTGAACGGTGGTAATCGATGTTACGAACAATTAACCCACGCGGGTCGACTGCGACCAGGGACGGCGTGTTTCGATGGATGGAATCAGACATGACCTCAGGACCTTATTGCTGAACAAGTAGTCCTGAGAGCCTAGGGATGAGGGGATGAGAAAGGTGGTGCTGGAGGATGCTTTTGTGTATCCAGTTACTGGCATCGCCCCGACCCGCTCACGTGTCAGCGTGCCGCCCGCCCTGACACCCTCGGACGGCTGGGTTTGTAGCGACGCCAAGCTCGCGCGTTTGACTCCCAAGGCGCGTCGACCCGTTGTTGGTGTCGATAGAACGTCACACGGCCTGCCAGTTGCAGACGATGCCGATAAAGCCAACGCAACTCCGAACCTGTGGCGGAAGTCGTGGACTTATGGATCACATCATCCACGTCCAGATTATCAAGGGCAAAATGCACCTGCCGGGTGCTCTGAGGGTCCGTCAGCGTCTTCAACGCCGACTTACTGGCGCGGCTGACCAACTTATGCTGGAACTCACTCAAGTCCACGTCGATATAATCCTTCAGAGTACGCTCGAACGAATACTCACTGGAAGCAAGATCACTGACGAACCGCTTCGCGAACTCCCGGTTGGCGGTGGTCGACGTACAGCCCGAATACTTCGACACAATAGCGCCATAGAACTGTTGTGCAACCGACGAGCCTTGCTCCGTGAGCCTTTGCTCATACTCGTGTTCATCGATCCTGCCGAGCTTGAACTGAATGAACATGGGGGCACTTTCCTTTCTCAGCCTCGCAGTCGCCGGCCCTATCTCCTCGTTCCCGAAATAGGCGGCCATTATGTCCCCACGTGCAGTCAGCTTCGACCAGAAGCTGCGGTAGAGACGCACGGTATCCGCCAAGCCGAAAATGATATCGCCACGACTGGGTTGGAATTGCTCGCCAAACGTCGTTTGCGTGCCATCGGCATCCCTGAACCCTACGGGATTGCCTCGGGCCATCGCATACAGGTTCAAGCCGTCCACATCGCCCATCGGGTCCGGGCTTATCCAGCGCTGCAACCACGGTGCGTAATAACGCGCACCGTAGTAGTACAGGCCCGTGGCGTCGCGCTCCTTGTCGGAGTAACGGCGAATCTTAGGGTGCCCACGAACGATATTGCTGGTTGCCCACCACGCCGTTGCGCCATAAGGATAGTAATGCTCCTGGCTCAACAAGCGAGCCTGCTCGTCCAGTTCCAGCGCACAGCTCTTGAGGTGATCCAGAATGCTGAATCGCAGTGAGTGGGTACTCATCTCGCTGGGTTTGCCCGACTCCCATTGCACCACGGTGACTCGCCCACCGCCCGTATCAATGTCCAGCACATTGAAGCGCTGTGCCCTTTGCTTGTGTACTTGCAGGCCCGGCAGGTAATAGGTTTCCTGGGTGTAAGGTTTTGCACGAGCCTCACGGCTGCGAACCTTGAGTGCGCGCAGGCCTTGACTGTCATACAGGTAACTCTCCACGTCAGGGTCACCGTTCTCACGCTGTACCTGGGTGGTGTAGGTCAATTGATTGCGCACATTCCAGGCCGCCTGCTGTGTGCCGTCGAGCGACAACTGATTGCCATTGGCATCGAACGCCCCATCCCATTGAACCTGCCGCCCTTGCGCTACGGGCACGGCGCGGTTCGTGAGCGCCGCCACTTGCATTTCGCGGGTATAGCCTGTGCCGCTGGAGGGCACGTGTCGAAGGCGCGTCAGATTGCCCGCACCATCATAGGCATAATGCTGGGTGTAATTGCGCCAGAGCCCCTGATCCGTCGCCCCGAACTGCACCTGCGTTGGCAAAGCCCGGCCCCCGGCATTGGCGCTATTTTCCCGACCGCTGGCCTGGATCAACTGATAAAGCGTGTCGTACTGGTAGCGATTAACCGCATCAATCCGGGTGTTGCTGTGCCATCGAGTCGGTTGCGCCAGGTCGCTGAGGCTGAGGATGTTGCCGACCGGATCGTACTCATATACCAGCTGCTGCAGCGGCGTGCCGGCCTGCCCTTGGCGGTACACCTCAAGTTGCTGCAAACGACCGTCGTGCTCGGCGTAACGGGCGACTTTGGTAACGTTATTGCCCGCCCGCTCGGACACGACTTGGCCGCTGGCGTTGTATACCCGCTGATTCATCAACACTTGGCGCTCGCCGGTCTTGAAGATCAGCAGCATTTCCAACACCCAGCCCTGTTGCCCATAGCGCCACTGTAGGCGGTTGCCCTTGGCATCGATCTGCTCCAGCATTGCACCCAGCGCATCGTAACGCCAGGTGGTGGTATAGGCCTGGCGTTCCGTCAGCAGATCCTGTGCCTCATCGCTGTTTGGCCAGTCGACCAGAGCGATATCGGCGCGAAACCGTCTGGTTTGCTTGATGACGCGTTGATCGATCGCGTACGCCTCCACCAGCAGCACACCCGCCGGGTCCGCATGGCGAATCAACCGTCCACAGCGATTGCCGACGACCTCGGCCGAGATTGCGGGCGCGTACGTCATACGCTCGACACAACGGGGTGACGGGTCCTCTGCAGATTGTTCGAACACCGCCACAGGGCGCAGCAAACTGTCATAGTGAAACGCTTGGAGGGCGCCGCGCGAGTCCCAACTGTGCAACCGCTGCCGCGCTGCACCGTACATGACCAAGCGCCAACCGGCATCCATACTCTGGGTTCGCACGGTTTCACCCGACAGGCTGTAAAGGTTCGATTGCGCCGCCACCCCGGTCGAGCCAAGGGCGAACTGACGTGGGTCCCACTGTTCAAGCAAAAAACCACTGGCACTCAACACCTGGCGATTGACCCGCGCCTGAGGGGAGTCCGCGAGCGTTGCACGATGATACTGCACAGTGCGCACGGCTAACCCGCGAGGGTCAATGGCCGTCAAGGTAGGCGTATTTCGATGAAGGGCGTTAGACATGAATTCATGACCTGTTTTGCACTAAGGTCAACAAATCCTAGAGGTACCGGCCTCGATAAAGGGGTATAAAAAGTAGCCTTGTGTAACCAGATTCTGGCACCACCTGTCGAGACCAGCAGGCTTGGCACCTGCTGGCCTCAAAGGTTTTCAGTGCCCGCCGGCGCAGGTCGGCGAGGCCGGGGCTGCGTCGATCTTCGCCCATTCCTCAGGCGTGTAGGTATGCAGCGCCAACGCATGAAATTCGCTCATCAGGTCACCCAGGGTGGCGTAGACCTTCTGGTGGCGCTTGACGCGGTTGAGCCCTTCGAACTGCGGGCTGACCAGCACGGCCTTGAAGTGGGTCTGCAACCCACGGCTGTGCATGTGGCTTTCATCCAGCACACTCAAGTGTTCCGGGCCCAGGGCGGCGAGCGCCGTTTCGATACGCTGTTGCATGGTCATTGCTGCTTACTTCTTCTTGGCCGGTGCGGCACCTTTTGGCGCCAGCTCATTGGTCATGTCTTCCAACAGCTTGTTCACCACCGGTACGGCGCTTTCCAGTTTGGCCTGGGTCATCTGGGCCGATTGCTGAGTCAGCTGCGGCATTTTTTCCAGGACTTTCTTGCCCAGTGGCGACTGGTAGAACGCTACCAGGTCCTTGAGCTCGGATTCGCTGAAGTTGGTGGTGTAGAGCTTGACCATATCGGGCTTGAGCTTCGGCCAGCCGATGGCCTGGTCCAGGGCGGCGTTGGCCTTGGCCTGGTAGCTGTCCAGTACGGACTGCTTGGCGGCAGGCGCCTTGGTCTGTTCGAAACGCTGGGCGAACATTTGCTGCACTTGCATGTACACCGGGGTCCCCAGCTTGTCAGCGTGGGCCAGGGTAAGGAAGGCTTCGGCACTGGCGTTGTGGCTGGCGGTATCGGCAAAAACCTGGCCGCTGGCGCAAACCAGAGCAACCGCGGTACAGATGGCACGAAGACGAGTCATCGAGTTTCCTTTTCTAGCAGGCGAGGTAAGACCCCAAGGGCGCCCATTCTGCGCCTAAAAAACCTCGCGGCTCAACCCCACCCCACGTAGGCCCTGGTTTTGCGGGGCGCAATGGCACAAATGCGGATTTAGGGAACCCACGGCAGCCGCCAGGGCCTAAACTGACCAATCACGACTGGATAAGGAGGGTGCCCGATGAGCCGTATCGAAACCGACAGCCTGGGAGAAGTACAGGTCCCTGATGATGCCTATTGGGGCGCGCAAACCCAGCGCTCGCTGGTCAATTTTGCGATTGGCGAGCAGCGTATGCCGCTGGCGGTATTGCATGCCCTGGCCCTGATCAAGAAGGCCGCCGCCCGGGTCAATGACCGTAACGGCGACCTGCCCGCCGATATCGCCCGGCTGATCGAACAGGCTGCCGACGAAATCCTCGACGGCCAGCATGACGACCAGTTCCCGCTGGTGGTCTGGCAGACCGGCAGTGGCACCCAGAGCAACATGAACGCCAACGAAGTGATCGCCGGCCGCGCCAACGAACTGGCCGGCAACAATCGGGGCGGTAAAAGCCCGGTACACCCCAACGACCATGTGAACCGCTCCCAAAGCTCCAACGACTGCTTCCCAACCGCCATGAGCATTGCTGCGGTGCAAGCGGTGCACCAGCAACTGCTGCCTGCTATCGCGACGCTGTCCGGTGGCCTGGCGGAACTGGCCGCGCGGCATATGAAGCTGGTCAAGACCGGCCGCACCCACATGATGGACGCCACGCCCATCACCTTCGGCCAGGAGCTGTCGGCGTTTATCGCCCAGCTCGATTACGCCGAGCGCGCGATCCGCAGCGCCCTGCCCGCCGTGTGCGAGCTGGCCCAAGGCGGCACTGCTGTCGGCACCGGGCTCAACGCACCCCATGGCTTCGGCGAGGCGATTGCCTCCGAACTGGCGGCGCTGTCGGGCTTGCCCTTCGTGACCGCACCGAACAAATTTGCAGCCCTCTCCGGCCATGAACCGCTGGTCACCTTGCACGGCGCGCTGAAAACCCTGGCCGTGGCCCTGATGAAAATCGCCAACGACCTGCGCCTGCTGGGTTCCGGCCCACGCACAGGGCTGGCCGAAGTGAAGTTGCCGGCCAACGAACCGGGCAGTTCGATCATGCCCGGCAAGGTCAACCCCACACAGTGCGAAGCGCTGTCGATGCTGGCCTGCCAGGTATTGGGCAACGACGTGACCATCGGCATGGCCGCCAGCCAAGGGCACTTGCAGTTGAACGTGTACAAACCGGTGATCATTCACAACCTGCTGGAGTCGATCCGGCTGCTGGCCGATGGCTGCAACAACTTCCAGGAGCATTGCATCGCGGGTCTTGAGCCAGACGCCGCGCAAATGGCCGAACACCTGGAACGCGGGCTGATGCTGGTCACCGCGCTCAACCCGCATATCGGCTACGACAAGTCGGCAGAGATCGCCAAGAAGGCTTACGCCGAAGGGCTGACACTGCGCGAAGCCGCGCTGGAGCTCGGCTACCTCACCGACGCCGAGTTCGACCAGTGGGTCCGCCCGGAAAACATGCTCGGCGCTTAAACCGATATCCGCAGCCGCCGGGCCCTGAGCCCGGCGAGCAGCGAAGGCGCCAACGCCACCATCGCCGACCCCGTCACCACCACCAACGCCCCCACATACCCCAAGGCATTGATCTCTTCGGCCTGCACATAGTCGGGCCACAGCCAGGCCGCTAAGGCCACCGCCACAAAGGTCACCAACGGCGTCAACGCCAGGGTCGCACTGACCCGCGAGGCTTCCCAATGCGCCAGGGCTTCGGCAAATGCGCCGTAGGCCACCAGCGTATTCATGCAACACGCCAGCAGCAGCCATCCTTGCAGCGGGCTCAACTGCAACGCCTCCAGCGGATGCGCCCACGGCGTGAGCAACACCGCGCACGACAGGTAGATCACCATCATCACCTGCAACGAATTCCACACTGTCAGCAACTGCTTCTGCCCCAATGCATAGAACACCCAGATGGTGGTGGCGAGCAGGATCGTCAGCACACCGGCGGTGTAGGTGCCCATGGACGTCAGCAACTCCACCAGGCGTTGGTTGAAGAACAAACCAAAACCGATAATCAGTACCACCAGCCCCACACCCTGCCCCAGGCTGAAGCGCTCCTTGAACACAAACACACTGGCTACCATCAGAAAGATCGGGCCCATCTGCACTACCAGCTGCGCGGTGCCTGGGCTGAGCATTTTCAGCCCAACCAGATACAGCACGTAGTTGCCGACCAGGCCGCACACCGCCATGCCCACCAGCCAGCCGCCCCTGGGGCCGAGCACTTTACGGCTGGGCAAGCGCTTGGTGGCAGCCAGATAGACAAACAGGCAAGTACCGGCCACCGTGAGGCGAAACCAGGTGACGGTGATCGGATCCATCACTTGCAGCACTTGCTTGAGCTTGACCGGAAGGATGCCCCACAGAAACGCGGTCAGCAGGGTCAGGAAAAAGCCGTAGACCCAGCGGCCGGAGGAGATGTGCATGAGTGCCCCAGATGCCAGAGGAAGTGGAACCGCATTCTAGGGGCAAGTCACTGGATTGGGATACGCCACAATCCTAAATGTGGGAGGGGGCTTGCCCCAATGCCAGTCAGTTAAGAGCTAGAGCAGACAACTAGTGAGCTGTGGCCCGATGAGGGAGTGTCAGTCAGCACATCTGTGACTGACTCACCGCCATCGGGAGCAAGCCCCCTCCCACATTTTGACCGAGCCGGGTGCAGGCTATTTCTTTTTCTTTTTGTCGTGCTTATCGGTTTTAGCGAACGCATCCTCCAGCGCCCGGTTGATGGTGCGCAACACCTTGACCCGCGCCCAGCGCTTGTCATTGGCTTCTACCAGGGTCCAGGGCGCCACCTCGGTGCTGGTGCGATCAACCATGTCGCCCACCGCCGCGCGGTAGTCGTCCCATTTGTCGCGGTTGCGCCAATCATCTTCAGTGATCTTGAAGCGCTTGAACGGGATTTCCTCGCGGGCCTGGAAGCGCTCCAGTTGGGTGTCCTTGTCGATGGCCAGCCAGAACTTGACCACGATCACCCTCGCATCGCGCAATTGCTCTTCGAAGTCATTGATCTCGCCATAGGCGCGCATCCAGTCCGCCGGGGTGCAAAAGCCTTCGATGCGTTCCACCAGCACGCGGCCGTACCAGGAGCGGTCGAACACGGTGAACATGCCACGCGCCGGGATCTTCTGCCAGAACCGCCATAGATAAGGCTGGGCGCGTTCGTCTTCACTGGGCGCGGCAATCGGCACGATGTGGTACTGGCGCGGGTCCAGTGCTGCCGCCACACGACGGATCGCCCCGCCCTTGCCGGCTGCGTCGTTGCCTTCGAATACGCTCACCAGCGCGTGCTTGCGCATGCGTTTGTCGCGCATCAGGCCAGAGAAGCGCGCCTGCTCGGTGATCAGCTGTTCTTCGTAATCGTCCTTGTCCAGGCGCAGGGTCATGTCCAGGCTGTCGAGCAGGCTCTTCTGGTCAACCGAGGCAAGCAACGGCGCCGGGTTCATGCCGCTGGCCTTGACCTTGGCCTGTTTCAAGGCACTTTGCAGTCCATCCAGCAGGATCTTGCCCACGGTCAGCCCACGGTAATGGGGGTCGACGCCTTCGATCACATGCCACGGCGCGTAATCGCGGCTGGTGCGGCGCAGCACACGCTCACCGAAATGCACGAACTTGTCGTAGGTCTCGGACTGCTGCCAATCCAGCGGGCTGATGCGCCAGCTGTGCAGCGGGTCGTCGGCCAGGGCCTTGAGGCGCGCCTTCATCTGTTTTTTGGACAGGTGGAACCAGAACTTGAAGATCAGCGCACCTTCATCGCAGAGCATTTTTTCCAGACGTTCGGCGCCGGCGATGGCCTGGTCCAGGCGCGCATCCTTGATCTGCCCATGCACCCGGCCTTGCAGCATCTGGCTGTACCAGTTACCGAAAAAGATGCCCATGCGACCCTTGGCCGGCAGTTGCCGCCAATAGCGCCAGGCCGGCGGGCGCGCCAGTTCTTCGTCGGTCTGCTGGTCGAAGGTGCGCACTTCGATCAGGCGCGGGTCCATCCATTCATTGAGCAGCTTGACGGTTTCGCCCTTGCCCGCGCCTTCGATGCCATTGATCAGGATGATCACCGGGAAGCGCTTCTGCTGCTGCAACTCGTACTGCACCTCCAACAAGGCTTCACGCAGGGCCGGCACTTCGGCGTCATAGGTGTCTTTGTCGATGGCGTGACCGATTTCGGCGGATTCGAACATGGGCAGCTCCGTTTCAAGATGGCTCAAGACTAGCGGATTGGGCACCACGGCAGGCAAGGAATTTCACTCGGCTTGCCGTGGATCAATCACCGCGGCTACGGTTAATACCCAGGAACGTGACATAGGCCCAGGTCCTGATGCTTCAACATCTGCTGTGTCAGGCGCTCCATCACTGCGGTTATTGCCTGCCGTCGCGGTGCGCGCAGGGCTTCCATTTGTTTGAAATACTCCCCGTCAGTAAGGTCCTGGCGATTCTCAAAAAGTGTTTGCTGCTGCGTATCGAAGGGCTCAGTCACCGATAGGAACTCAGCAGGAAACTGCTGTTTGAGATGGGTTTTCCAGAACGTCAACTGGGTAATAAAACGCAAGAAGGCAGGCGACAGCTCAGCTGTTCGCACCTGGGCTTGCGCCATCGCCAAATCGCTGCTGGGCACCTCGAAAAACGAGTCATAGACCATATGTTTCGGCTGCCCCGGCAGTTGCAGGTCCTTGGCCAACCCGATCCGAAATGCCAGGTTGATTTCCAGCGGATCCGAGGAGGCTTTTTCAACCGCGTATGTCGCCGCAATTTTCTCCAGCTCGCTGAGGCGAAACAAACCTCGACTCAAGTTCAACAGCGCCCCGGAGTTGCTCTGTGCACGACCCGCCTGCAGCGTTGCCTTCTCGACTTCCTTGAGAACCTCAATCTGGCTGAACATCTGCGCCGCCCCATCCTCACAACCAGTCGGATGGGCTGCCAGTTGGAAGACCTGCTCGCGCAGCCCGACATTGTCATGGGTCGCCTGCAATACGTCCCAGACACGTTGCGTCATATCCTCGCGCACACGGCGACTGTCAGCAGCACTGGTCAATTCAGCCAGCAACAGGAACAACTCTGTCGACTCCGGATCATCCCGCAGGTTGGCCCAGACGCTACGCTTGTTGGCATCGCGGGCGGCCACCTCGTCCGGCAACCACCGCGCCCTGGCCTTCAGTTCGCTCATACGAGGCTGATCGTCGTCTACATACCCCATACCAATACCCACGTCAGCGCGGTAACGCTCGAGTGCCTCTACTGTCGTGTCGGATAGCGGATTGCCGCCCAAGTCGATCGACTGGCTGAAAATGCGCGGCACCGTGAACAACCACTCGGGCAGCACGGTGATCAGGTTATCGCGCAGATCCACCTGCTCCAAGTGGGCCAACCGCCCGATGCCCGACGGCAGGTCGACGAGTCTGCTGTCCCGCAGCAACAGCGTGTGCAAGTCACGCATCCTGCTGACATCCACCAGTTTATCCAGTGGGTTATGGCTCAGGTCCAGCAGGCGCAGCGTATTCAGATCAGCCAGTTTCAGCTGGGTATACTCGGTCAGTGCAAGACGGTTATGGGGCATCGACAAGCTTTCGAGGTCGAGCATCCGCGAGAATATTTCCGGCAAGCGCGTCAGGCGGTTACGGTCCAGCGCCAGATGCCGAATGCCTTTGAAACACTTGAGGAAATACGCGACGTCATCGCCCAATCGCATGTTCTTGAGTGACACCTGACGGACATGGTCGAAACGAATGTCGGCAGGCAGCGTCGGCAACGATCCGACGCGCATTCCGTCCAGGTTCAAACTGGCAACCGACATCTGATGTTCATCCAGAGCAAAGCTTTGACGCCGCCAACAAGCTTCAATGCGCTCAGCCACCTGCTCGCGGCTGGTACGAATGTCACTCAGGCCCGGCTGTTTATCCATGCCCTGGGTATCGGTCTTCCAGTGTTTGAGCAGCGCTCGCAGATGAGTAAGCTCTGCCTTCAAACGCTTTACCGCCCTGGCCCGGGAAAGATGGTCAGCACCCAAGGCCATCAGCAGCGAAGACACTTGTGCAGTGCTGAACAAGGGGTACAAACGCTTCACCTTGCGCACCAGCGCGCGAGGGTGCGCCAATGGCCCCGTCGGCGAATCAGCCATTTCACAGGGCATCGCGTCCAGCACCGGCTCGCTGCCCCTGCTGGAAAAAGCCTCGGCGGCCAGCTCCCGTTCCCCCTTGGCCTGGGAAGCGCTCATGTAGCGCAGGCGCCAGAGATTGTTGGCCTCGTTGAGCGGCAACCCCATTGCTACGCGCTGACTGTCGGTCAGCGCGCACTCAATCGCCTGAAACAAGCCGTCCGGTCCGGAGTAAGGCCCACCTAGACTCAGGCCGTTGTCGTCGAACGTTGCAAACCCAGCGTCCGAGCTGACCACTATTCGTCGCGCACCGGCGCCATTGCTCGCGCCCAGAACCAATAAATCACCTTGTGACGAACCCTGGCGCAACTCAAGCCGCACCTCCCTGCCCCACCCTGATAAATGCGGCATGGACCTGACTGCCACACGCGCCGTATCCAGGCTGGCCAGCTCAGGCTGCTCAAACCCCATCAGGGCGCGGTCCAGGCGTTGCTCCCCGAGAGCACGCTGGACCGACTCGGCCAATGCCATGGGGATACGTTGATTATCGCGCAGGGTCTCGCGCTGCACCGTTGAGGTCTGGGCCATCAATTCGCGCATCAGCGTACAGGGCAGTTGCGGATAAGTACGCCTGAGCAACGCCCATTCGGGCGGTACAGGTCCGTCATGGGCCTGATACAACTGCTCGAACAACGGCCTGCAGTCAGCCTTGAGGTGTGCGAGCAACCGACGCTCCAATACGCCGCGCTCCTGATCAGCAGCAACCCCCTCTCCAAGCAGGCCGATTTTTTGTGCCTCGTCCAGCTCGGACAACAGCACATCAAACACTTTGCCCTCACGAAGCATCTGCTCAGTGAGCGTCAAACGCAGGCCTGCATTGTCAAACGGCCCACCGGTGGGGTAACGCGCCTTGACGCTGCCCTGTGCATCCAGCACCTCAAAATAGCGCCCCACCGGCCACCCGTCTAACAAGGGCAGGGCATGCATCTGCAAGGTCAAGTTTTCTACACTGGGGGACGCACCGCTTTCCAACTGCCAGATCAGATCACGAATGGACTGGTCCAGCTTGAAACGCTCATACAAATCACGAAAACGTGCGGGAAAGGGCAGGCACTCTTCGGCCTGATAGACGCCCCATTCATGGGGCATATCCATAATGGCCTTGATCTGCACAAGCTTCCTGGGATGCAGCGAAGCACCTGGGCCTGCCGGGTTCAGGCGTGAAAAGAGATACTCCTGATCCTCCCATTCGTCGGGCGTTTCGAACGCAAAACGCCAGCGTCCTTCGCCGTTGTGCAGCAACAGCGGGCGATAAGCCGTCTGCCGCAGCGGGTGGCTGGCCCGCCATCGATCCAGTTTCGAGTCAAACGCAACCCGATGTACGCAATCATTGACCTTGACGTATGAATGCCCTCCGACTTTGTAAATTCCCGTAGCGTCCGCAACCTCGTCGTCGACAAGACGCTGATCATGGAAGTACGGCGTGACATTTGCCCGCCACAGCCGCAGATTGCCATCTGTGGGGCGTACCACTTCAAACTGGCGAAAAAAGTTATCCAGGTTAAGACCGCTGCGTTTCATCGCCGAACCGACAACCTTGCTCCCCGCCGCGAACAGCACCATCGAGGTGATGTTTTGCGCTACCGCTGCCAACTGCTTGAACGCCTCCTCTTTATCGCCACGGCGCCAGTCCTCAATGCCCTCATACAGCTCGCCGAGCATCTGGCCCACCGCCACGCCAGTCATCAATAGTCCCAACTCCGGCACAACAAACCCGGCGAGGTTGAGCACTGTCAAACCGGCATCCAGGTACGCTTGCAAGCGCTGCTCGCGGGCCACCTCATCCACGTCGGCCACCGGTACCGCCAGGGTCCGCGCGTCGGCTTGGAGTTTGGCGGCGTAAGTTGCGAAAAAATGCCCCGCCAGGCTAACCGTAATGGGGTTTGCCTCCAGCGCCCCCAAGGTACGGGATTGATCGAAATGGCTGAAGAAGCCGACCCGGTCATCCTGGCTCAGGTACCGGGTAAAGAAACTACGATAAGCCGGCACTTCAAGCTTGCCCTTGAGGTAGACCTGAAAGTCATCAAACGAGGAATACTCGAACAATGGCCGCTCCGGCTCATTGGGCATGTACACCACACAGGGTTCTTGCGGGTATTGCGCAACCGAGCGGCCGGAGAACACCAGGATGCTCCACAGGCAACTGCCCTGTACATTCAGCCATTGCCAAGTGACGGGGCGCCATTCAAACAAAATCCCTGCCGCCTGAGCCTGAGACGCTGTCAGCTTGCGGTCCAGCAATTTGCACAACACCTCGTAGACACCTTGGGAAATATCTGCGCGCATCAGGGCAATGTGGGCGTCGATTTTTATATCCAGGGTTTTCATCTGGCCGATATCAGTTGCGACATCATTGAGGTTGGGCTGATCACTCCCCAGCTTGAATACTTCACTGATGTGCTGCTGATACAGGCCACCCAGATCCAGGGCACGGCACCCCTGGGCAAACTCCAGGGGGGTTATGCCAATGACCCCGCGAGCGGCAGCCCCCAAGCGCAGCAGCGAGCCCGTCGGAAAGTGCTGCGCTCGCACTTCATCCTCGGAAAAATTCTGCATCGCCACATGCAGGAGACTGTCCTGCACCAGCCTCACCGTTTTCACATATTTCAATGGCAAGACTTCTTTCTCGTACTCGTTTACAGCACGCACCAAAAGATCTTTTTTCGGATCCACGGTCAGTTGCCATCGGGTCTGACAGTAAGCCTTGAGCCGCTCACTGCAAAACTCATCCAGTGCTTGCAAAGGCTTCAATTGCTCGGCGACAACTGCCTGGGCATCTGCAACCCGTGCGGCATCTCTGGTCAGTGCGTCCAACACGCCAGGCGGTGCGTTGACCATCCAGCCCGGCAGTTGCTTTTGCAACACCTGGGCCTTGTCCAAATCACCCGTCATTTCCAGTAAGGCGGATTGCAGTTGCCGCTGGGTCAATTGGTTCAGTTTGCTGTTCAAATCGTCCTGCGGGCGCATCAGCAATGTCCTTTATTGCCTATAAATCAAGCTATTACGATACCGCAGCAACTTGCACAGAATTAACGCTGATAGTTGATGGATTGCAGGCCGGACGCAGCAGCTATTTCCATGCAAAACCTATGGGGCTACCACCTGGAATCGGCCCTGCGCGCCGCGATCGGCTAGAATGGCCGCCTTGTCTTTGCCTGCTGTATGTCTATGAGCCGCCCATGACCCCCATCACCCACGCCCAGCTCGACTGGGATGACCAAGGTCGCCCGCATTCGCGGGTGTTCGACGACGTGTACTTCTCCGACCAGTCGGGCCTTGCAGAAACCCGCTATGTGTTCCTGGAGCAGAACCGCTTGCAGGAGCGCTTTGCTGGCTTGCCAGCGGGCGGGCGGCTGGTGATCGGCGAAACCGGCTTCGGCACGGGTTTGAATTTTCTCTGCGCCTGGCAATTGTTTGAGCAACACGCACCGGCCGGCGCGCGCCTGCACTTTGTCAGCGTGGAAAAATATCCGCTGAGCCATGCCGACCTGCAACGCGCCCTCGCCCTCTGGCCTGAACTGCAACCCTTGGCCGAACAACTCTTGGCGCAATACATCGCCATTCACCAAGGCTTCCAACGCCTGGTACTGGATAACGGCCGCGTGGTCCTGACCCTGTTGATCGGCGATGCTCTGGAGCAATTGCCGCAACTGGATGCGCAGATCGACGCCTGGTTTCTGGACGGTTTCGCCCCGGCGAAAAACCCCGATATGTGGACCGCCGAACTGTTCGCTGAACTGGCGCGCCTGGCCGCTCCGGGCTCGACCATCAGCACCTTTACCAGCACCGGCTGGGTACGGCGCCTGATCAACGCCGCGGGCTTCAAGATGAAGCGCACGCCGGGCATCGGGCATAAGTGGGAGATCCTGCGTGGAGAGTTTCTCGGCTGGCCCGACGAGACGCCGCCGCCCGCAAAAAGCAAACCCTGGTTCGCTCGCCCCCCAGCCATCGACGGTGAACGCCACGCCATGGTTATTGGCGGTGGCCTGGCCGGTTGCGCAACGGCTGCCAGCCTGGCCGCCCGCGGTTGGCGCGTCAGCTTGCTGGAACGCCATGCCGGCCTGGCGCAGGAAGCCTCGGGCAACCCTCAGGGCGTGCTGTACCTCAAGCTGTCGGCCCATGGCACCGCATTGTCCCAACTGATACTCAGCGGTTTCGGCCACACCCGCCGCCTGCTGGAGCACTTGCACCGTGGCGTGGATTGGGATGGCTGTGGTGTGTTGCAACTGGCGTTCGACGCCAAGGAAGGCCAGCGCCAGGCCCAACTCGCCGACGCCTTCGCACCGAGCCTGCTGCACCTGCTCGACCGCGAGCAGGCGCAACAACAGGCTGGAATCCAACTGGCCCACGGCGGCCTGTTTTTCCCCGAGGGCGGCTGGGTGCATCCACCCGCACTGTGCCAGTGGCAGGCGACGCATCCGCTGATTGAGGTGCTCAGCCACCATGAGGCGCTTGAACTGGACCGGCACGACGACCAGTGGCACGCTCGCGCCGGCGATCGCGTGCTGGCCAGCGCCAGCGTGGTGGTGCTCGCCGGGGCGGCCGAGATCAAGCGTTTCCCCTTGAGCGCAGACATGCCGCTCAAGCGTATTCGCGGGCAGATCACCCGGCTCGCACAAACCCCGGCCAGTGAGGCCCTTACTACTGTGGTCTGTGCCGAGGGTTACGTCGCACCAGCCCGCCTTGGTGAACATACCCTGGGCGCCAGTTTTGACTTCAACAACCAGGACCTCACACCCACGCTCGCTGAACACACCGGCAACCTGGAGATGCTGCGCGAGATCTCCACAGACCTGCTGCAGCGCCTGGGCGCCGACCGCCTGGCGGCCGAACAGTTGGAAGGGCGTGCTGCGTTTCGCTGCACCAGCCCCGATTACCTGCCGATCGTCGGGCCGCTGGCCGACCATGAAGCGTTCCAGCAGGCTTATGCCGTGCTGGGCAAAGACGCCCGGCAAGTACCGGATACGCCGTGCCCCTGGCTGCCCGGGCTGTACCTCAACAGTGGCCATGGCTCCCGCGGCCTGATCACTGCACCACTGTGCGGCGAGCTCCTGGCCGCCTGGCTGAATGACGAACCGCTGCCGGTACCGGCCAGCGTGGCCGCGGCTTGCCACCCCAACCGGTTTACCCTGCGCGCTCTGGTTCGAGGCCAGGCCGCAGCCCGTAAAGAGCGGGATTGATGGCTAGGCGGCCATCTGCCTTATAACTTATCGGTCTAAAACTCCACGCATAGCACTGGGTCAGTTTCTGGGTACGCGCCGTTTGGCGTATTGAGTATTGACCCCTCCCCAACGGAAAAACCGGTAAGGAACTTATGTGTGGATTAGCTGGCGAGTTACGCTTTGATCATCAACCTGCCGACCTGGCAGCCGTAGAACGCATCACTCATCACCTCGCCCCCCGTGGCCCCGACGCATGGGGCTTCCACGCCCAAGGGCCGATTGCCCTGGGCCACCGCCGCCTGAAAATCATGGACCTGTCGGACGGCTCCGCGCAGCCGATGGTTGACGCCCAACTGGGGTTGTCCCTGGCGTTCAATGGCGCGATCTATAACTTCCCGGAACTACGAGAAGAGCTGGAAGCCCTGGGCTACGCCTTCTATTCCGGCGGTGATACCGAAGTGCTGCTCAAGGGCTACCACGCCTGGGGCGAAGCACTGCTGCCCAAGCTCAACGGCATGTTTGCCTTCGCCATTTGGGAACGTGACGCCCAACGTCTGTTCATCGCCCGTGACCGCTTGGGCGTAAAACCTTTGTACCTGTCGCGCACCGGCCAGCGCCTGCGTTTTGCCTCGGCGTTACCGGCGTTGCTCAAGGGCGGCGACATCAACCCGATCCTCGATCCGGTCGCTCTCAACCACTACCTGAATTTCCACGCCGTGGTCCCCGCGCCGCGCACGCTGTTGGCGGGCATTGAAAAGCTGCCGCCCGCCAGCTGGATGCGCATCGACGCAAGCGGCAAGACCGAACAGAAAACCTGGTGGACTCTGCCGTACGGGCCCCATGAGGACGAAAAACACCTGACGCTGGAAGACTGGACCGACCGCGTGCTCGACAGCACCCGCGAAGCCGTGGCCATCCGCCAACGCGCCGCCGTGGATGTGGGCGTGCTGCTCTCCGGTGGCGTCGACTCGAGCATGCTCGTCGGCCTGCTGCGTGAAGTCGGTGTGCAGGACCTGTCCACGTTCTCCATCGGTTTTGAAGACGCCGGTGGCGAGCGCGGCGACGAATTCCAGTACTCGGACCTGATCGCCAAGCATTACGGCACCCGCCACCACCAACTGCGCATCGCCGAAAGCGAGATCATCGAGCAACTGCCAGCGGCGTTCCGCGCCATGAGCGAGCCGATGGTCAGCCATGACTGCATCGCGTTCTACCTGTTGTCGCGGGAAGTCGCCAAGCATTGCAAGGTGGTGCAGAGCGGCCAGGGCGCCGACGAATTGTTCGCCGGTTACCACTGGTACCCGCAGGTGGATGGCGCAAGCGACCCGTATGCCGCGTACCGCGAGGCGTTTTTCGACCGCAGCTACGATGACTACGCGGCCACCGTCGCACCGAAATGGTTGACCGCCAACGACGCTGCCGGCGACTTTGTGCGCGAACATTTTGCCATGCCGGGCGCGGAAGCCGCCGTAGACAAGGCCCTGCGCCTGGACAGCACGGTGATGCTGGTGGACGACCCAGTCAAACGCGTCGACAACATGACCATGGCCTGGGGCCTGGAAGCCCGGACACCGTTCCTCGACTACCGCCTGGTAGAACTCTCGGCCCGCGTACCGGGCAAGTTCAAACTGCCCGATGGCGGCAAACAGGTGCTCAAAGAGGCCGCGCGCCGGGTGATCCCCAGCGAAGTCATCGACCGTAAAAAAGGTTACTTCCCGGTCCCCGGCCTCAAGCATTTACAAGGCGACACCCTGAACTGGGTGCGCGAGTTGCTGCTGGACCCGAGCCAGGACCGTGGCCTGTTCAACCCGGCCATGCTCGATCGCCTGCTGACGGACCCTCAGGGTCAACTGACCCCATTGCGCGGCTCCAAGCTGTGGCAACTGGCGGCGCTGAACCTGTGGCTCAGCGAACAAGGAATCTGATCCATGAAACCTAACGCCGCGGCGTATAGCCAACGCTTGATCAAAGGCCAGGCGCCGACCTACGAGCGCCTGCAGGCCCGGCTTGCCGAAGACGGCAGCCCGCAAGGTCCCGAACCGATTGCCGTGCATTGCGGTTGGGGGCGCTTGTTGATCGGGCATACGTTTCCCGACCCTGCCAGCCTTGCCCTGGAGCTGCTCAACGAACAGCCCGGCGAACGTGATATCGCTCTGTATGTGGCCGCGCCCCAGCAAATCCTCGGGATCGACCCGCAGCAGTTATTCCTCGACCCGTCAGACACCTTGCGCCTGTGGTTCAGTGACTACCGCCCCGCCACCCGTGTGTTTCGCGGTTTTCGGATCCGTCGCGTACAGAGCGAAGCCGACTGGCACGCCGTCAACTTGCTGTATCAGGGCCGCGGCATGTTGCCCGTCGACGTCGAACGCCTCACACCGCGCCATCAAGGCGGCCCGGTGTATTGGCTGGCGGAAGACGAAGACAGCGGCGCCGTGATCGGCAGCGTGATGGGCCTCAACCATCAGAAAGCCTTTCACGACCCGGAAAACGGTTGCAGCCTGTGGTGCCTGGCGGTAGACCCACAGTGCACCCGCCCAGGCGTGGGTGAAGTGCTGGTGCGCCACCTGGTGGAACACTTCATGAGCCGTGGCTTGAGCTACCTGGACCTGTCGGTGCTGCACGATAACCGCCAGGCCAAGAGCCTTTACGCCAAGCTGGGTTTTCGCGCACTGACCACCTTTGCGATCAAGCACAAGAACGGCATCAACCAGCCGCTGTTTCTCGGCCCGGGGCCGCAGGCGGGGTTCAATCCGTATGCACGAATCATTGTCGAAGAAGCCCATCGGCGCGGTATCGATGTGCAGGTGGATGACGCCGATGCCGGGCTGTTCACCCTCAGCCACGGCGGGCGCCGCGTGCGGTGCCGCGAGTCGCTGAGCGATTTGACCAGCGCCATCAGCATGACCCTTTGCCAGGACAAGAGCCTGACCCACAAGGTGCTCAAGGCCGCTGGCCTGAAGTTGCCTGCGCAGCAGTTGGCAGGCAGTGCCGACGACAACCTGGAGTTTCTGGACGAGCACCAGCGCGTGGTGGTCAAGCCGTTGGATGGCGAACAAGGCCAGGGCGTGGCGGTGGACCTGCGAACGATCGAGGAGGTGCAGCAAGCCATCGAAACGGCACGCCAGTTCGACAGCCGCGTACTGCTCGAAAGCTTTCACGAGGGCCTGGACCTGCGCATCCTGGTGATCGGTTTCGACGTAGTCGCCGCCGCGATTCGCCGCCCCGCCGAAGTGATCGGCGACGGTCAGCATTCGATTCGTGCATTGATCCAAGCGCAAAGCCGACGTCGTCAGGCCGCCACCGATGGCGAAAGCAAGATCCCCCTGGACGGCGAGACCGAGCGCACGCTCAAGGCCGCCGGCTACGACTACGACAGCATCCTGCCCCGCGGCCAGACCCTGGCCGTGCGGCGAACTGCCAACCTGCATACCGGCGGTTGTCTGGAAGACGTCACCGCCATCCTGCACCCGACGCTGGTGGACGCCGCCGTGCGCGCCGCCCGCGCCCTGGATATTCCCATGGTCGGCCTGGACCTGATGGTACCGGCGGCCGACCAGCCGGAGTACGTATTTATCGAAGCCAATGAACGGGCCGGGCTGGCCAACCATGAACCGCAACCGACTGCAGAGAAGTTTGTGGATTTGTTGTTTCCACACAGTCAACCGGCCGCTTGAGGCTTGTGTTGAATGTGAAACCGCTATCGGGGGCAAGCCCCCTCCCACATTTTCCTGTGTTCACACATCAAGGGTGGGAGGGGGCTTGCCCCCGATGAGGCCGGCACTGGCAACGAATCTCTCAACCCTATCATCGAAACCATCGATGCCCTCAACTCATCAGGAGTTTCCATGACCAGAACCATCCCAGAACCCGATCTCGCCTACCTGCAAAAAGTGCTGCTGGAGATGCTCGCCATTCCCAGCCCCACCGGATTTACCGACACCATCGTGCGCTACGTCGCCGAACGCCTGGAAGAACTTGGCATCCCGTTTGAAATGACCCGGCGCGGCACTATTCGCGCCACCCTCAAGGGCCAGAAAAACAGCCCTGACCGTGCCGTCTCTGCGCACCTGGACACCATCGGCGCCGCCGTGCGAGCGATCAAGGACAACGGCCGCCTGACCCTGGCACCGGTGGGCTGCTGGTCGAGCCGCTTTGCCGAAGGCAGCCGGGTCAGCCTGTTCACCGATAACGGTGTCATCCGCGGCAGCGTATTGCCGTTGATGGCGTCCGGGCATGCGTTCAACACCGCCGTGGATGAAATGCCGGTCAGTTGGGACCATGTGGAACTGCGCCTGGACGCCTACTGCGCCACTCGTGCCGACTGTGACTCCCTAGGCATCAGCGTCGGTGACTATGTAGCGTTCGACCCACTGCCGGAGTTCACCGAAAGCGGGCATATCAGCGCCCGTCACCTGGACGACAAAGCTGGGGTCGCCGCCCTGCTCGCCGCGCTCAAGGCAATCGTCGACAGTGGCGAACCGCTGCTGATCGACTGCCACCCGCTGTTCACCATCACCGAGGAAACCGGCAGTGGCGCAGCGGCCGCCCTGCCCTGGGATGTCAGCGAGTTTGTCGGCATCGACATCGCCCCGGTCGCCCCGGGCCAGCACTCCAGCGAACACGCGGTGAGCGTGGCGATGCAGGACTCCGGCGGGCCGTACGACTATCACCTGTCGCGGCACTTGCTGCGCCTGGCCGCCGATAACGACTTGCCGGTGCGCCGCGATCTGTTCCGCTATTACTTCAGCGATGCGCACTCAGCGGTTACCGCCGGCCATGACATTCGCACCGCCCTGCTGGCCTTCGGTTGCGATGCCACCCACGGCTACGAGCGTACCCATATCGACAGCCTGGCCGCCCTGAGTCGCTTGCTGGGCGCCTATATCCTCAGCCCGCCGGTCTTTGCCAGCGATGCGCAACCGGCCCAGGGTTCCCTGGATCGGTTCAGTCATCAGATCGAGCATGAAACGCAAATGGAGAGCGACACCCGCGTGCCGTCGGTGGACAGCCTGGTCGGAAACAAGTCCTGACGCCGGCGACAGCTGCTACTGGCAACATAGGTCCCGGCGCAGTAGCATCGCCGGGACCTGACACCTGAGGCTTGTATGCTGATTCCCTACGATGCACTTGAAGTCGACACCCTGACCCGCCTCATCGAAGACTTCGTCACCCGCGACGGCACCGACAATGGCGACGACACGCCGCTGGAAACGCGTGTGCTGCGCGTACGCCAGGCACTGACCAAGGGCCAGGCGCTGATCGTCTTCGACCCCGAGAGCGAGCAATGCCAACTGATGCTCAAGCACGATGTGCCCAAGCACCTGTTCGACTGAAAACCCCGCCTAAGGATTGGGTACCGACACGGGATGCGTGACGGGCCCCTGGCGTTCGCGGATCTTCTGGTAAACCTCGGCGCGGTGCACATTGACGCCCACGGGGGCTTCGATACCGAATTTCACGTGGGTGCCGTTCACTTCGAGAATATAGACGGTGATGTCATCGCCAATAGCGATGGCTTCGCCTATGGTGCGGCTTAAGACCAGCATGGCGTGTGTCCTTTTCAAGTAGCAGGACCTGGACCATGCGCCCTTGGAAATGGACCGGCAATGGCTTGCTGGAAAATCAGGCATTACCTACACAGGTAGGTAATTTGCCTGACAGACTTCATCCAAATCAGCCCTTAACGACCTGCGCCTTCGCGCGCATCTTGTCGGCCATCAGCGTCATTTCGTCATACAGCAACTGCGGGTTTTTCTGCTTCAGGGCCCAGGCCATGCGCCCTTGCTCATGGGGCAGGATCATGAATTCGCCCGCGGCCACGCGCTGGTAGATGTAATCGGCGATATCGGTCGCCGAAATAGGTGAACTTTCAAGCAACTTGCCCACCTGCGCCTTCATGGCCGGGGTCGGCCCACGGAAGGAGTCGAGCAGGTTGGTCTGGAAAAACGATGGGCACACCACGTGCACGCCCACTTCCTGCTGCTTGAGCTCGACCAGCAGGCTTTCCGACAACGCCACTACGCCGGCCTTGGCCACGTTGTAGTTGCTCATGGCCGGCCCCTGCATCAATGCAGCCATCGACGCGATGTTGATGATCCGGCCCTTGCTCTTCTCCAACAGCGGCAGGAACGCCTTGCAGCCCTTGACCACGCCCATCAGATTGATTGCGATCTGCCAGTCCCAATCCTCCAGGGACAGTTCGGCGAAGAACCCACCCGAGGCCACGCCTGCGTTGTTGACGATCACATCAATGCCGCCGAGCTTGACCTCGCACGCCTGGGCAAACGCGGTGAGCTGGCTGTAGTCGCGCACGTCGCAGCGCTGGATAAACCCTTCCCCCCCCGCCTCGCGCACAAGTTTGAGGGTCTCCTGCAAACCGGGCTCACTGACATCCGACAACGCCAACTGCCAGCCCTCACGGGCCCAGCGCAGAGCGATTTCACGACCCAGGCCGGACCCGGCGCCAGTGATCATCATGCGGTTTTGCATAGGAAGTAGCCTTGTGGTTTACCGAAGAAGTGACCGGCAGTGTAGCGAAGGTTTTTCCCGCACCCACGCACCATCAGATTGATGAATGCCCCAGGCAAACCGTGGGCCGGGTCGCAGGCACGCATATAGCCCAAGTTCAATTTTTTTCAACTGATTAGTTCAAGTTGCGCACGGGTTAAAAGAAATAAGCAACTAATCAAAATGTTTTAGAAAAACAATGAATTTTCTGCGAAGTGCATGAGTCGGAATGGTTAAGACGTCCCGATGCACATGGACGAGATAACGGTCAAACAGCCGGTTTTTGCACAGAACCTATAAGGAATAAAACCATGAGCCTCATTCTAATCATTATCCTGATCCTTCTATTGGTCGGCGGCCTGCCAGTGTTCCCGCACTCGCGTAACTGGGGTTATGGACCGTCGGGTATCCTGGGTGTGGTGCTGGTCGTCCTGCTGGTGCTGTTGTTGCTCGGCAAGATATAAAAGCCGGGACAAAAAAAGAGGCCTCGATCGAGGCCTCTTTTTTATTGCCGGTCAGTTAGTCCGGCTTACCATCTACAACACCTGCGGTGTTATCCAGCAGGCTCTTGGTAGCGGTCTGCAGGAACGACTCAAGTTTCTGCTTGAGCGCAGCTTCGTCCGGCGACTCAGGGATCACCTTGCCAGTCGGTTCGGCGCCCAGGGTGTATTCCCACAACTTGGGTGGCATTTCCTTGGGCAATACCAGTACGCGGTCAGCGGTAAGCAAGGCCACGGTCTGGTCGCTGCCCGATGGCTTGATCACGCCGAAGCCCTTGTCGCCTTCCGGCAGGTTCAACAGGTCACGCCCCCAGCACTGGTGCAATGTGTCACCACCCAGGCGGCCCATGATGGTCGGCACGATGTCGATCTGGGTGCCCACGGTGTGGTCACGTACGCCGAACTTTTCCTGCATGCCAGGTGCGATCATCAGCATCGGCACGTTGAAGCGGCCCAGGTCCATTTCGGTGATCTGTTGCTCGTTGCCGAAACCGTGGTCGCCCACAATCACGAACAGCGTTTCCTTGAAGTACGGCTCCTTGCGGGCCTTTTCAAAGAACTGGCCCAGAGCCCAGTCAGAGTAGCGCATGGCCGTCAAATGCTCGTTGAGGCTGCCACGGTCGGTGACTTTTTCAACCGGCAATGGCGTCGGCAACGCGTACGGGGTGTGGTTGGACAAGGTTTGCAGCAATGCGTAGAACGGCTTGCCGCCTTCACGGGCTTTGAGTTCCTCCAGGCCACGGTTGAACATGTCCTGGTCGGACACGCCCCATGTCGGGTCGGAGAACACCGGGTCGACAAAGTCATTACGGCCGATGAAGTTGGTCATGCCCTGGTTGCTGAAGAAGCCCGACTGGTTGTCCCAGGCGAAATCGCCGTTGTAGACATACACATCGTCGAAATCACGCGCACTGAGCAACTGCGGCAGGCCCGACAACTTGTGGCTGCCTTCCGGGGTCTGCATCAGGTATTCGAAGCCCGGCAGGTTCGGGAAGCAGGCCATGGTGGCGAACATACCCTGGTGGGTGTGGGTACCGTTGGAGAAGAAGCGGTCGAACAGCAAGCCTTCCTTGGTCAGCTTGTCGAAGTACGGCGTGATATTGCCCGGACGCCCCAACGCGCCTACCGAGTGACCGGCGAAGCTTTCCATCAGGATCACTACGACGTTCTTGATCGGCAGGGTTTTCTCGGCCGGCGGCGTGAAATCACGGCGCACGGCAGCGGTGTCGGTATCCACCAGTTTTTCGCTCGGCAACACCAGCATGTCGCGCACGGTCTGGGTGGCCAGCGGTTGTTCGAGGGTGGCTTTCCAGATGTTGGCACGGTCTTCACCGAACCGCGCCTTGGCCGCCGCGATCAGCGACAGGGTGCCATTGAGGCCCAACTGGTTGGCGAAGTTCGAATCGGTGGTGTAGACATCCCCCCAACGCAATGGCGGGCCCCGACGCAGGGGCCGCGAATGGCGACCACGGCGACCAGCAGGCAAACCACGAATACAGCGATGCGGCTGTACCACGGAGCCACCTGGCGCGTGCTGATCGTACCGCCGCTGAACGGGCCACGCGGGCGCGTTGCACGGTCGGCGCCCTTGAAGGCCATGCTCAGGATCAGCGTGCCCACGGCCCAGGCCAGCAGGTAGCGCACCACCGGGAAACCGTACCAGAGCATGCTCATCACGGTTTTCGGGTCTTCCTTCACATACTGGAAGACCAGGCCGTTGAGGCGCTGGTGGAATTCACGGTAGAAGTCCATTTCCATCAGCCCCAGGAACAAGGCGATGCTGGACACGACGGTCAGCCACAAACGGAAGAAACCCCGTGCCGCCATGGCCCGTACACTGAACAACGCCAGCAGCAACGGGATCAGCAGGTACATCACCAAGCGGATATCCAGGCGCAGGCCATTGGCAAACGCTTCCAGGAACGTCGAGGCCGGCGTGTCCAGGATCATCTCGCGGTTGTAGACCAGCAACGCCAGGCGCAGCAGGGAGAACATCACCATCATGACCAGTGCGCAGAGCAGCGTGTACGCCAGATGGGATTTGACGGTCGGTTGCAGCAGGCGATTTGAAGCTCGCTGCTGATTCAGGGCGTCCGGGTTTGCCATGTCGTTTTAGGACCCATTGGAAGTTTAAGTTGCGAAATAATGCAGTGGCGTCCGCCCTCGCCCAGGCTGGCTGGGGTAAGCGGTTTACGCGGTGGCACAAATGGTGCCCGATCAAGGCCGGCAAGGCTATTAATTACTGAACGTGCAACCTTGTCGTGTCTTTAAAGGCCCCAGGGATAGAGCCTTGGCAGGCGAATAAAGCCGGCGAATTGTCTTGGATGGAATGTGAAAATTCTGTACAGCGAATATTTCGATACACAAATTTTTCGAACAAATGTGGGAGGGGGCTTGCTCCCGATAGCGGTGTGTCAGTGAGCTTATTTGTCACTGATCCACCGCTATCGGGAGCAAGCCCCCTCCCACATTGACTGCGCCGACTCCAGGAGGAGTGAGGCGCTCAGATCCGCACGTTACCGCGTGGCCCGGCAATAGCCCAGATAATCAGACCCAGTACCGGCAACAGCAGGATCAACAGGATCCACAGCACTTTGGCACCTGTGCTTGCGCCGCTTTTGAACACGTTGATGATCGCCCAGATATCCAGCGCGAGGATGATCAGGCCAATCAGGCCGTTGAAAGTGGAACCCATGGTGTCGCTCCTAAGTGAGGGCATGCACTTGTAGGATAGTCAGCCTTGGCGGGGGTTCCGTTTTAATTTCAGACGTGCACGGCGATCTTCAATGCCTCAAGCGACGGCTCAGCCTTGATGCCGACTTCAACGCACAGTTGCAGCACGCGCGGCAGGTCGTTGCCGAACACCAATACGGCCTGGATCTCATCATCGAGCAACTGACTGAAGTTCATCAGCACATAACCGCCGTCTTCCGGGCTCAAGGCGCTCATCTGAATCTGGATGCGGTTCAACGCGGTCAGGTCTTCAGTCTTGGTCAATTGCTTGGGCTTGAGATTGAACGCCACGCCCGGACCAAACGAGGCGACGATCTGCGCGAACAGGTCGCCGTAGGTATCAGCCTGAAACAACACCGTGTCGGGCAGGCTGCCGACCACCACCCACTCCCCCAGCGGTATCGGGAAGCTGTCGTCGTAGTTGATATCCGGGTTAGCCGCCAGGAAAGCGGCCGGGTCTGCGTAGGCTTGCGCCGCTTCGTCGGCAATACGTGCCACCTCGTCCTCAGCCATGACGCCGGCGCTGATTTTGCTGATGAGTTCGACGAGGGCGGTTTTCATGGGCGATCCTGTAGCGGGCGGGTTTTCGAGGGCGCGTAGCCTACACCAGTTTCTGCAACTGCGCCGCCGTATCCACCGCGCCCATGGTCTGTGCCGCAGCCAGTGCCGTGGCACCTTGAGCGTCGGTAGCCTTGGGATTGGCGCCTTGACCGAGCAGGTATTCGACCATTTCAACGCGGTTGAACATCGCCGCCATCATCAACGCCGTACGCCCATCCGATGAGGCCGCCTCAACCGGCGTGCCGCCTTCGATCAGGGCCTGAACCACCGGCAGGTTGCCTTTGAACGCCGCGCCGGCAATCGGCAACTGGTTCTTGTCATTGGCGATCAAGGGGTCGGCCTTGAATTCCAGCAGTACTTTTACCGCCTCGGAGTGGCCGTGGTAGGCCGCGAGCATCAATAAGGTGTCGCCATTGTGATTACGAAAGTTGGCCGGCAAGCCCTTGGCCAATAACGCAGCAAGCATGGCTGCATCGCCGCGGCGGGCCACGTCGAAGACCTGCTCGGCAAATTCGGCGGCTTCGTCTTCGGTCATTTGTTTAGGCTGATCTGACATGGGGGCTCCTTGCTGAGGCGGCTTGTGTAACTGAATAAGGCGCCCAGTGTCGCGATGGAGTTCCCCCCTGTCATGGCTTTTTTGTCAAAAGCCGCCATAGCCAGAATCAATAACGAAAGTGCCCGCCCTGGATCTGCGCCAATAATTGCCCGGTAACCGGCACGTAGCTCTGCGAACCTGGCAGCCAGGCGTACACCGGGTCATTGCCGGCCTTGGCGGGGTCGAATGCTTCCTCTTTGAGTTTCATTTTCTGGTACTTGAAGGTGCCGGTGGTTTCCATTTTTACCTTGATCCGCAGGAACAGCGGCACCGCATAGTGCGGCAACTGGCCGTGGGCAAATTGCAGCAGTTCGCGCATGTCCAGGGCAGCCAGAGACTCACTCGGGGTGATGGCGACCATGCCAGCACGGCCATTGGTGTTCGCGATCTCGACACCATAAGCCACCACTTCGGCGATTTGCGGGTGTTGCAGCAGCACGTTTTCCACTTCGGTGGTCGAGACGTTTTCACCCTTCCATCGGTAGGTGTCCCCCAGGCGATCGACAAATTGCGCATGACCGAAGCCGATGCTGCGTACCAGATCGCCAGTATTGAAATACCGGTCGCCCTTCTCGAACACGTCGCTGATCACCACTTTGCGATTTTTTTGCGGGTCGGTGTAGCCATCGAACGGTGACTTTTCATCGATCTTCGCCAGCAACAAGCCCTGCCCGCCCGTTGAGACCTTGTGCATGAACCCATCACTGCCGCGCAACGGTTCACCTGTGTCAGGGGCGTAATCCACCAATGCCCAATGCTGCAGGCAAAAGCCGATGGTGTTGTCAAAATTCAGCACGTTGGTAAAACCGATATTGCCGTCACTGGCCGCATACAGTTCGCAAATATGCTCCACCTCATAGCGCTGTTTGAACTGCGCCCATACACCGGGGCGCAGGCCATTGCCGACCATCTTGGTCACGCGGTTATCGCGATCCTGTTCGCTGAGGGGCTGGTCGAGCAAATAGCGGCATAACTCACCGACATAGCCGAGGGTGGTTGCGTTGAACTTGCGCGCATCCTCCCAGAACTGGCTGGCGCTGAACTTGCGCCGAATGGCGAAGCCGGACGCGCCGATAATGGCCGAGCCCCAGCACACGCACAAACCGGTGCCGTGGTACAGCGGCAAGGTGCAATAGAGAACGTCGTGCGGTGCCATGTCCAGGGCAATCCTGCCGAAGCTCACAGCGGTTTTGGTCCAGCGCCCATGCTTCATGATGCCGGCCTTGGGCAAGCCGGTGGTGCCGGAGGTGTAGATATAGAAGCAGGGATCGTTGTAGGAAATCTGCGCGCAGATCGCAAGGTTGTCCACCGGGTGCCCGGCACTGGCCGCCATCAGGTCGATGTAGCCCTCAGGAACTGCACCATCGGGTTGATCCGCCACAAACCAAGTGCGCTCGGCCGGGATCTGCACCTGATCGCGCACCGCTGCGTAGGCGCTCAGCAACTCTGCCCCCACCACAATGGCAACCGGGTCGACCAGCGTCAGGCTGTGCACCAGCGTCCCCTGGGTTTGCGACGTATTGAGCATGGCGCAGACGCCGCCCAGCTTGGCCACGGCCAACACGTTGAGCAGCAACTCGGGGCGATTTTCAATTAACAGCGCTACCACGTCGCCTTTGCGAATGCCCTGGTCATGCAGGTGATGGGCGATGCGATTGGCCTGCTGATTGGCGTCGCGATAGCTGATCACCTGGTCAGCGTAAAGCAGCGCGGCACCGTCAGGATTGCGCAAGGACGCTTGCTCGAAATGCCAGCCCAGGCCGCAGGGTTGCCTGGGGTCGGTGACATTGGCCGCGCGCATGCCGCGTACCACACGCGGGAGCGCCCGAACGATGGCAGGCACCTTTCGCAGCATCATGCCCCAGGTAATCATGTCGTTTTGCCGATGGCTCATGGCGGGACTTCCTTTTTCTTATATTTGGTCGAGTCCGGATACATGACGAGCCCGTAGGCACTCGCCAATGCGTTACAGGAAAATACGTCAGCCCTTCTTGGGCTGTACACGCGGGATTTGAAAAGTTTTGTATCCCAAAGGGCAGTCGCCGCAGGCAACGGAATTTTCCGGCAAAAAAGGCGGTCAATAGCTGTAAGGCAAGCCCGACACCTTCGCAAAGGCGCCGACTAAATAACGCAAAATGCAGGATGCACGATGGCCTTTCATGCAAATTGCACGAAAATGAAAATTCGATTATTTTATAAGTTTCTGATTTTTAAAGACTTTTTTCTTTAACCAATACTGGCACAATCACTGCACCTATCACTCCATGCTTGCCAACTTGAGCCAATGGAGCTGATAGACATGAGCCTGATCCAAGATAAATTCGCTTCGGTATTCTCCAACTACGACGTCACCACCCAGCCACGTCCTGACGGAGGGATCCTGTTGACCCTGCGCAACAGCGAAGGCAAACAGGTCAAGCGCTCGATCTCGTACCAGCAATTGCACACCGCCGATCAATTGACCTGGGTGATCAGCGCCATTCGCCGTGACCTGGCCGAACAAGCCAGCGAGCTGCCGCAGATTTCCATGCTGCAAAGCCAGAACCGCTTTGCGCTGCCGACCTACCATTCGGCATAAGCGACAGACATGAAAAGGGCCGCGACGCCGTTGAGCGTCGCGGCCCTTTTTTGTGCCTTCAGCACAAGCCTTGGCGAGTGGCTTCGTTTTTCGCCTGTACCCGGTTGGTCACGTCCAGCTTGCCGTAGATATTGCGCAGATGAAACTTCACCGCCGCTTCGGAGGTGCCGCGAATCTGGCTGATCTCCCAGATGGTCTTGCCCTCGGAAGCCCACCGCAGGATTTCCAGCTCCGTCGGGGTCAGGGGCTTGCCGGACAAGTTCAGGCGTTTTCTGATAGCCGTCGGCACGCTATCGATCGGGGCACACGTCTGCTCTGGGCTGCTCATCGCTCTCTCCTTATATCTGCTGATGCGGCACCGCCTTTCGGACTCCTCCTATTGACAGATGACATAAACATTGGCGCCGCACAGAGAGTTACATAACCAGCGGAGTGAAAGCGTACAACACAGAACAAACAGCTTCGCCCTACGAATATTCAGGCGTTTTCCCACAACAAGTTCCAACTTGCCCGGGTTGAACATTTAGATATTTATGCTTAGTCGTCCAACCCTGGAAAACGCGCGGCAATGTTATCTGCGCTGAACGTCGGCACCTCGCCCTGGGCGGTGTTGAACAAACGCAGCGCCACCAAGTGCGGGTTCTCGCCGATGTCGAGCCAGTGCGACATACCCGCCGGGATAACCAACAGGTCATTTTTCTCGGCGCGCACGCCGTATACATAATCACCCACATGCAGCATGAACAGGCCCTGGCCGGCGATGAAGAAATACGCGTTATCTTCACGATAGGTGCGCTCTACCAGGAACGGGTCACGCAATTCATGCATCTGGGGATGGTCGCCCGTCACGCTGATCACCTTCGCCGTGGCATAGCCGAGCGCATCGATCTGTGGACGGTACGCCGCGATCATTTGCGCGTCACTGGCGCCTTTCTCGATAACGCTGGGCTGCCAACGTTCAAAGCCTATGCGGTGTTCGGCCAGGGTCGACTGGATGTCGTCGAAATGGGTCAGCACCTTGTTGGGTGTGTCCGCGGTGGCGATGTGGTAAACGGCTACGTAACTCATTGCACGGTTCCTTGATTCGGCTCTTGCAATCGAAGGCCAATGATAATGGCGGCGGCCAGCGCAGCGACGCTGGCGATACTGAACGTCAGGGTCGGGCCCAGCAGGTTCCAGCTATAACCGGAATACAGGGCGCCGAGGGCACCGCCAGTACCGGCCAAGGCAGCGTACAGGGCTTGGCCCTGGCCTTGCTGACGGTCACCGAAGCTGCGCTGCACAAAGGCAATCGCCGCCGCGTGAAAACTGCCGAATGTGGCTGCGTGCAGGAGCTGCGCCAACAGCAACACCCAGAAAAATTCGGCAAAGGAGCCCAGCAGCAACCAGCGCAGCGCCGCCAGCACAAAGCTGGCCAGCAGCACCCGGCGCACCGAAAAACGCGCCAGGATACGGCTCATGGCCAGGAACATCAGGACCTCCGCCACCACCCCCAGGGCCCACAACATCCCGATCACGCCACGGCTGTAGCCCAAGTGTTCCAAGTGCAGAGTGAGGAAGGTGTAATACGGGCCATGGCTCATTTGCATCAATGCCACGCAGGCATAGAACGCCAGCACCCCGGGACTGCGCAATTGCTTGAGGAAACCGTCACCGGCCAAGCGATTGCCGTGGCTGGCAGGCTGGGCATTGGGCACCCACAGGCTGGCGCCGATGATGCCGGCCATGATCACTACCACCACGACCGGGTAGATATCCAGGCTCAGCCAGTCGAACAGCCGCCCCATGATCACTACAGTGAGGATAAAGCCGATGGAGCCCCACAGACGGATCTGGCTGTAGCGCGAGGTTTGCTTGTGCAGATGGGCCAGGGTGATGACCTCAAACTGCGGCAGCACCGCGTGCCAGAAGAATGCGTGCAGGGCCATGACCATCGCCAGCCAGGCGTAGGTCTTGCTGACGAAGATCAGGCAGAAACTGGCCAGGGTACAGGCCGCGCCAAATCGCACAATGGCCAGGCGCCGGCCGGTGAAGTCGCCGATCCAGCCCCACAGGTTAGGCGCCACGCAGCGCATCAGCATGGGGATGGCCACCAGTTCGCCGATACGCGCGCTGGAAAAGCCCAGGTGATCGAAGTACAACGCCAGGAACGGCGCCGTCGCCCCGAGCAGGGCGAAGTAGAACAGGTAAAAGCTGGAAAGGCGCCAGTATGGGAGCGGTGGGGTCATTTTATTGGGGCTGCTTCGCAGCCCGGCGCGAGCAAGCTCGCTCGCCACAACAAGCGCACTCACCCTGGCAAGCTCGCTTGCCGGCGGCGATCACAGTTGGCCCAGTACCGGTGTGGTCACGCGCACATCGGCATTTTGCCCACGGTTGCGCAGCAGGTGGTCCATCAACACGATGGCCATCATGGCTTCGGCAATCGGTGTGGCGCGGATGCCGACGCACGGGTCATGACGGCCCTTGGTGATCACGTCCACCGGGTTGCCGTGTACATCGATCGAACGGCCCGGTGTGGTAATGCTTGAGGTCGCCTTGAGCGCCAGGTGCGCAACAATCGGTTGGCCGGAGGAAATACCGCCAAGGATGCCACCCGCATTGTTGCTGAGGAAACCTTCAGGCGTCAGCTCATCGCGATGTTCGGTTCCGCGCTGGGCAACACAGGCGAAGCCTGCGCCGATTTCCACGCCTTTGACCGCGTTGATGCTCATCAGCGCGTGGGCCAGTTCGGCGTCGAGGCGGTCGAAGATCGGCTCGCCCAGGCCCGGCTTGACGCCTTCGGCCACCACGGTGATCTTGGCACCGACGGAGTCCTGGTCGCGGCGCAACTGGTCCATATAGGCCTCCAGCTCCGGCACCTTGTCCGGGTCGGGACAGAAGAAGGCGTTGTCTTGCACGCTGTCCCAGTTCTTGAACGGGATCTCAATCGGACCCAACTGGCTCATGTAGCCACGGATGACGATGCCTTGGGTGGCCAGGTATTTCTTGGCGATGGCACCGGCGGCCACGCGCATGGCGGTTTCACGCGCCGAGCTGCGGCCCCCGCCGCGGTAGTCGCGCTCGCCGTATTTATGGTGGTAGGTGTAGTCGGCATGGGACGGACGGAACACATCCTTGATTGCCGAGTAGTCCTTGGACTTCTGGTCGGTGTTGCGAATCAACAAGCCAATGGCGCAGCCGGTGGTGCGGCCCTCGAACACCCCGGAAAGGATTTCGACTTCGTCCGGCTCCTGGCGCTGGGTGGTGTGGCGGCTGGTGCCGGGCTTGCGGCGGTCGAGGTCACGCTGCAGGTCGTCCAGGGACAGCTCAAGGCCTGGTGGGCAGCCGTCGACAATGGCGACCAACGCCGGGCCATGGCTTTCGCCCGCGGTGGTGACAGTGAACAGCTTGCCGAAGGTATTGCCGGACATGCAGGGCGCTCCGTGAAATCAGTTGAATCAAGTCAACCGTAATAACTTAAGGCGGCCAGTATACGCAGGCTAACCGACTAGTTCATCCTCGAAACCTTACCGGTAGACATTGGTCCAACCGGCACCTCACTGATGATGGCGCGATGATGCTGCGAGTTCTGCTGTTCACCCTTACCCTGTTTACCGCCGCGGTCCAGGCCGCCTCCCCTGTGGTATTGCAACGCCCTATCAGCCTGGACACCGGCAGCGGCCAACTGTTTGGCTCATTATTGTTGCCGCAGTCCGACAAACCGGTGCCGGTGGTGCTGATCATCGCCGGCTCCGGCCCTACCGACCGCAATGGCAACAGCGCCGACGGCGCCCGCAATGACAGCCTCAAGCGCCTGGCCTGGGTGCTTGCCCGACATAACATCGCCAGCGTGCGCTACGACAAGCGCGGGGTCGCCGCCAGCCTGGCCGCCACGCCGGATGAGCGCAACCTCACCCTGGACGCCTATGTGTCCGATGCGGTGGCCTGGGGCAAGCTGCTCAAGGCCGACAAGCGCATGGGCCCGTTGATTGTGCTGGGCCATAGCGAAGGCGCGCTGGTAGCCGCCCTCGCCGCGCCGCAACTGGCGCCGGCCGGGGTGATTTCCCTATCGGGCAGCGCCCGCCCGGTAGACCAGGTGATTCGCCAGCAACTGGCCGATCACTTGCCCCCTGCCCTGTTGTTGCGCAGCAATGAAATCCTCGACCACCTCAAGGCCGGCCAAGTGGATGCCGACGTGCCGCGCCCACTCGAAGGCATCTTCCGACCAAGCGTGCAGCCTTATCTGATCAGCCTGTTCCGCGCCAACCCATCGGCCGCCTTCGCCAGGCTGAACATGCCGGCGTTGATCATCCAGGGCACCAACGATATTCAGGTCGGCGTAGCGGATGCCCAGCAGTTGAAACACGCCAAGCCCGACGCGCAGTTGACGGTTATCGAAGGCATGAACCACGTGATGCGCATCGTGCCCAACAACGTGAAGCAGCAACTGGCGTCCTACAATGACCCGAAACTGCCCCTGGCTGCGGAACTGGGCCAGCGTATCGTCGCGTTTATCGACGGACTTCAACCCCGTTAAGCGACAATTTGCCTCCAGTCCTGGGCAAACCGGCCGATAAGTCCAGAGTCGACAGTAAAAAGACTGTCGGCTTGCTGGGCTTGGACAGGATCGCGCCGCATGACAACCACCGAAGCAACACCCGAATCTACCGCCGACACCTCGACTGCAACCGCGGCCGTCGAGGCGGCGGCCCTGCCGTGGGCGGACGTCCACGCCGAACACTTCAAGATGCTGCGCCTGGCTCCGCTGACCACCGACCGTGCCACTGGCGCACGGCCGTTGCGCTTTGTGCAGTTCGGCTATGCCGAGCGCCACGACAAGCACCACAGCCTGTTGCGCATGGTTATTCAACTGCCCGGCCAGCGAGTACGCCGCGAGCAGAACCACCTGGATATCTGGGTGGACCACGATAAACATCGCGTGCATTTCGGCCCAGGCAACAGCCTGGAAATCGAACCGGCCAACCGGGGGATCGGCCGTTTCCTGGTCGCTCAGGCCGCCGCCTGGGCGAAGAAGAAGTGGTCCCACTACCGCGTCGACGGTGTAGACCTGGCCAACAAGGACGCCCTCAACGAAGCCACGCGCCTGCGTCGTGATCACTTCCTGCGTATCCAGGGATTTGATGTGGCCTATGCCGACGTGCAGCACCTCAAAGGCAATGTGCAGCCGGGCAAGGTTAGCGACGTGCTGGACAGTTGGAACACCGAGAAGGTGCAGTTCGTGGAGATCCTCGAAGCCGCGCAGATGCTGCAACAGGCCGATCAGAACCTGGCGGAACAGGAAGTGAAGCTGCGCAAGGAAGAGGAAAAAGTCATCAAGTTCAAGCGCGAGGACAGCGGGCTGCGCTTTACCATCACGTGCCTGGTGGCGTTTACGGTGTTTCAGGCAGGGTTGTTGATCTGGATTGCCACGCACCGCTGATAGATTGAAATGCAATCAAAATGTGGGAGCCAGCTCCCACATTGACCGAGTTTCTGCAGTTATATCCGGGCAGCGAAAACGGCCTGGTGTTGGCGACACTGCTCAGCCGTCAGCATGAACACCCCATGCCCACCCCGCTTGAAGTCCAGCCAGGCAAAGTCGACTTCCGGATACAGCGCGTCAACATGCACCTGGCTGTTGCCCACTTCGACAATCAGCAAACCCTTCTCGGTCAGATGGTCCGCCGCTTCGGCCAGCATCCGGCGTACCAGGTTCAGGCCGTCGTCACCACAGGCCAGGCCCAGTTCCGGCTCGTGCTGGTATTCATCCGGCATGTCGGCAAAATCTTCGGCATCCACATACGGCGGGTTTGACACGATCAGGTCGAATCGCTGGCCGGGCAAGCCGTCAAAACCATCGCCCTGCACGGTATAGACCCGCTCATCGACGCCATGGCGCTCGATATTCTGGTTTGCCACTTCAAGGGCTTCGAAGGACAGGTCACCCAGTACCACTTCGGCCTCCTGGAACTCGTACGCACAGGCAATGCCGATGCAACCGGAGCCGGTGCACAGGTCGAGGATGCGCGCCGGCGGCTGCGCCAACCAGGGTTCGAAGCGGTTTTCGATCAGTTCGCCAATCGGTGAACGCGGGATCAACACGCGCTCATCGACAATAAACGACATGCCGCAGAACCACGCCTCTTTCAACAGGTAGGCGGTGGGCACACGCTCGTGAATACGGCGATGCAGTAAACGCTGCACATGGGAGATTTCCTCTTCTTCGAGGTTGCAATCCAGGTAGCTGTCAGCAATTTCCCACGGCAGGTGCAAGGCGCCGAGCACCAATTGCCGGGCTTCGTCCCAGGCATTGTCGGTGCCATGGCCAAAAAACAGGTCTTCCCCATGGAAACGGCTGACAGCCCAACGGATATGGTCGCGCAAAGTGCGCAGGCGGGAAGTGATCACGGGGCAAGCTCCTGGAAAAAACGACTGGCAATTCTAACAGCCTTCACCTGTACCGACGATGTACGAAAACACTGGCGCCGTACGTCGGATTTCATCCAATTGCCCCGCATTGTGTTAAACAAGCCCACCTCTTGACATGGCTGCACGCCAGCAACGGCGTACCTTACGATAGTAGCGATTCACAGAAGCGCTCAGCCAGTGGACAATGTCGCAAAAGCCCCACTCACAGGAGCCCCAGAATGTCCGTTCCAAAGACGATGTTTCAACTCAGCGGTCGCGGTTACGCAGCAGCCAACCTCAGTCATGCGACCCTCGTGATCATCGACGCCCAGAAGGAATACCTCAGCGGCCCGCTCGCCCTCTCGGGCATGGACGCAGCTGTCGCTAATATCAAACAACTGGTCAGCGCCGCGCGCAATGCCGGGCGCCCGATTGTGCATGTACGCCACTTGGGTACCGTAGGCGGTCTGTTTGATCCACAGGGCGAGCGCGGCGAATTCATCCCGGGGCTTGAGCCAGAGGGTGACGAAACCATCATCGGCAAGCTGCTGCCGAGCGCCTTCCACGGCACCGGCCTGGAAAAACACTTGCAGGACCTTGGCTCCCTGGACCTGATCGTCTGCGGCTTCATGAGCCACTCCAGCGTCAGCACCACCGTGCGTGCGGCCAAGAACCTGGGCTTTCGCTGCACCCTGGTGGAAGACGCCTGCGCCACTCGCGACCTGCCCTACAAGGACGGCACCCTGAGCGCCGAACATGTGCAGCACACCGAAATGGCGATCATGGCCGACAACTTCGCCACCCTCACACTGACTAAAGATCTGATCTGATCATTCTGGCGTTGAGCGGCGTGTTTATTGCTCCGCTCATCCGCAAAGCCCTTTCATTTGGCGCATTTACCCCTCCCTCCGGAACAACCTGTGTATTGTCCGGTCGAAGGGCCGATACCCTGGAGGAAAGGTCGGAATGAAGATATCCGATGGTTTTGATGCTCGTCGCTTGCGCCCCAGGGGCCCGAGCAACTGGCGTCTGCGCCTGGTGGCAGGCATTGCCGCGTTGCTGGCGATCATAGGCTTGTTGTTGGCAGGCGCTGGTGGCGCCGGCCTGTTTGGGCATTCGCCGGCACTGGGCGAGTTGAATGCCAGCCCGGGCGGCTCGGCGATCCTGTTGGGGATCGGCCTGCTGGTGCTGTGGTTGGGCGTATGGTTATGGCGCCGCAGCCGTCGGCGGATGCGTCAGCCCTTGTCGTTGAATATCGCCTCGCACCTGATGAAAAAGCACGACTGATGGCGCTTGGATAGCGTTTGCTGCGCCCTGGCCGCCGCGATTTAGGTAAACTGCCCGCCCTTCGCGGAGGCTGACATGCAAGACGACGATTTTTCCCTGTTCAAAAACGAGCTGCGCGGCGTCAAGCCGATCAAGCACGACCGCGCCGACACCGGCAAACCCAAGACCGACCGGGCACAGATCGCCAAGCTGCGCCAGGCCGCGACCGTGCGCAGCGATGCCACTACCGTGGATGGCCTGTCGGATCAGTTCGTGATTGACGTCGGCCCCGAAGACGAGCTGATGTGGGCCCGAGATGGTGTGCAGGAAAGCCAGATGCGCAAGCTCAAGGCCGGCCAGGTCCCGTTCGAAGGCAGCCTCGACCTGCACGGCATGAACGTGGAAAAGGCCCGGGAAACCCTGTGGGCCTTCCTCGCCGAAGCGACTAAATTCGAAATCCGCTGCGTGCGCGTCACCCACGGCAAGGCTGTGCGGCTGGATGGCAAGCGGCCAATGATCAAGAGCCACGTCAACACCTGGCTGCGTCAACATGCCCAGGTGCTCGGCTTTACTTCCTGCCAGGCCCGCCACGGCGGTGCCGGTGCGGTGTATGTGATGCTCAAGCGCACCATGCTCGAAGGCCGCGACGAGTAAAGTGCCATCGTCAGGCTTGCAGCGATGTGCCCGCCACCGTAACCTTGCGCTTTGCGAAAATCCCACAGGTAGTTTCATGTCCCTGGAACAGAATTACACAGAGATTCTCGGCCAACTCGGCGAGGACGTCTCCCGCGAGGGTCTGCTCGACACGCCAAAGCGTGCCGCCAAGGCGATGCAGTACCTTTGCCGCGGTTATGAACAGACGCTCGAAGAAGTCACCAACGGTGCCTTGTTCAGCTCCGATAACAGCGAAATGGTGCTGGTCAAGGACATCGAGCTGTACTCGTTGTGCGAACACCATCTGCTGCCGTTTATCGGCAAGGCCCATGTGGCCTACATTCCAAGCGGCAAGGTGCTGGGCCTGTCGAAGGTTGCACGAATCGTCGACATGTATGCGCGCCGCCTGCAGATCCAGGAAAACCTCAGCCGCCAGATCGCTGATGCGGTGCTGCAAGTGACCGGCGCCCTGGGCGTGGCCGTGGTAATCGAAGCCAAGCACATGTGCATGATGATGCGCGGTGTGGAAAAACAGAATTCGTCGATGATCACCTCGGTGATGCTCGGTGAGTTCCGCGATAACGCGGCCACTCGCAGCGAATTTCTCAGCCTGATCAAGTAACGGGCTGGGTAGGAAAGAACCGGCGTTCATCGCCGGTTTTTTTTCGCCTGCAGAAATCAGGTAAGCTGCGCCCCCTCAGTTATGGGCAAGAGGTAACAGCCATGTTCGTCAAAGCACTTCGAGTGGGCCTCGGCCAGATCATCATCGCGGGCGATTTTCTGACCCGCCCACGCAAAAAGCAGCGCCCCGCCGAACAACAGGCGCGGGTGAACGACGCGGCCAAGGCGCTGACGCTGTACCAATTCCACGCCTGCCCGTTTTGCGTGAAGACCCGCCGCACCCTGCATCGCCTGAACGTGCCGGTAGCCCTGAAGGACGCAAAGAACAACGAGCAGGACCGCCAGACCCTGCTGGAACAAGGCGGCAAGATCAAGGTGCCGTGCCTGCGCATCGAAGAGAACGGCCAGACCACCTGGATGTACGACTCCAAGGTTATCATCGACTACCTGGACAAGCGCTTCGCTGCGGTCTGAAGCACGCTGCGGTCAATGTGGGAGCTGGCTTGCCTGCTCCCACATTTGCGGTGCGGTGTTCTTAAGTCAGTGTTGTCAGGTCCAGATCCAGCAGTGCCGAGCCCAGGCACTTGCCGTGGGCATCCAGCGCCAGCGAGCGGGTCACGCCGCCACGCAGGATGCCCGGCAACACGAAGTTCAGCGCCTGCACATTCGGCAATTCATAACGCCGAACCGGGGCCGCAAGCGGTTCGAGCAAATCCTTGAAAAATTCCGTGACGCGCTCGGCCGTCAGCTGTTCGCACAGCAATGGGTAGTCTTGCGCGCGATAGGCAATGATCGAGATGTTTGACGTGTCGCCCTTATCCCCTGTGCGGGAATGAGCCAGTCTGTGCAGTTTCATTCTTCAATCCTCGGTTTGACCGCTTCACGGGGCAACAGCAACGACGCCACCGCCACCACCTGACGCACGCTCTTGCTCGCCCCACCGCCGCCGGCCGGGCCGTTGGTGTAGAGGGTCTCCACTTCATTGCCAACCCGCACGGCGTCGCTGCGCTCGTCACAACGGGCGGCAACCCGCAGGCGCACTTCCCAAGGCTCGACGCTGCTGCGCGGGCCGTGCAATGAATCCATGCCGATCAATTCGGCGCGCAGGTCCTGCATGTTTACGCCGATCAACGCCAGGCGCTTGAGCACCACGTCCCGCGCCAACTCGGCCCGTGCGACAGCACCGGGACCGCCGTAGGACATCTGCCCTTCACCGATCCAACCGTCCAGATAACCGACGCTGACCTTCAGTTGATCAGGCCGAGCACGCCCGCTCGCCCCCTCAGCGCGCACCCGGTCCACGCCCTCCTCGACAAACCCCACCCGGGAAAAGTCGGCCGTCACATCCGGGGTCAAATAGGCTGCTGGGTCGTGAACTTCATAGATCAGTTGTTCAGCGCAGGTCGCGCGACTGACCCGCCCACCGGAGCCTGCCACCTTGGTGATCACCGCATTGCCGTCGGCGTCGATCTCGGCCAGGGGAAAGCCCAGGCGCGCCAGATTCTCCACATCCTTGAAACCGGGATCAGCGAAGTAACCGCCACTGACCTGCCCCGCGCACTCCAGCAAATGCCCCACCAACGTGCCCCGGCCCAATCGTTGCCAATCATCGAAGGCCCAGCCGAACTCGAACATCTGAGGCGCCAGGAACAACGAAGGGTCGGCCACCCGCCCGGTGATGACGACATCGGCGTCGGCGCGCAGCGCCTCAAGAATGCCGTCAACACCCAGGTAGGCATTCGCAGAGATCAACCGCTCGCCAAGGGAGCCAACAGACTGGCCGTTATCCAGCACCTGCTCGGCAGGCAAAGCGTGCAGCACATCATCCCCCACCACCGCGACAACCTTCAGACCCAGGCCCAGCTCTGCAGCAATGCGCCGCACTTCAATGGCCGCAGACACCGGGTTGGCCGCACCCATGTTGGTGATCACCCGTAGACGTCGACGCCCCGCCCGCTGCCCCACAAAGGGCAAGACACGGCGCATACGCTCAGCGAGCAACGGGTCATAACCGCCCTGCGGGTCGCCGATGCGCGCCTGTTGTGCCAGGGCAATGGTGCGTTCGGCCAGGCATTCGAAGACCAGGTAATCCAGGTCGCCATGTTCGGCCAGTTCCACGGCAGGTTCGATACGGTCACCGGAATAGCCGGCGCCGGAGCCAATGCGCAAGGTGTTCATCTCAAATCACTCCCAGGAGCAACGCCGTCAGGGTCATCAACACCGAGGCGGCAAACAGAAAAGGAATCGTGAATCGCTGGTGATCGGCCAACTCGATCTTGCACAGGCCCACCAACAGGAAGGTCGCGGGCGTCAGCGGGCTGACCGGAAAACCGGTGGTGTGCACGCCCAGCAACGAGGCTTGGGCCACTTGCAGGGGGTCGACGCCCAGCGCCTTGCCGACTTCGGCGATCACCGGCATCACGCCGAAGTAGTAGGAGTCGGGGTCAAACAACATGCTCAGGGGCATCGACAGGAACCCCACGACCGCCGGGATCAACTTGCCGTGGCCCGCCGGAATCTGCGCCACCGCTACTTCGGCGATAGCCTTGAGCATGCCGGAGCCTTGCATGATGCCGGTGAACACCCCGGCGGCGAGCAGGATACTGGCCATGGTCAGGGCGGTTTTCGCATGGGCGTCGATGCGCGCACGCTGGGCGTCCACGTTGGGGTAGTTGATGCACAGCGCAACCACGGTGCCGAGCATGAACATCACCACCGGGTCGACCCAACCGGCAATCATCACCACCATCACCAGCACGGTCAGGATCAGGTTGACCCAGAACAACCGTGGGCGGCGCAGCTTGATATCGTCGTCGCTGAGCACCCGTTGCGGCACCGCCTCCACGCCGGAACCGGCGCCCAGGCCGAGGCGCTTTTCTTCACGATGGCCCAGCCACCAGGCGCACGCGAAGACGAAGATCAGCCCGACGATCTGCACCGGGATCAACGGCTGGAACAGATCGGCCACCGGCACATGCAGCGCCGCCGACGAACGCAGCACCGGGCCGGTCCAGGGCAGGAAGTTGACGCCTGCGGCCATCGCACACACGCAGGCGAGGATGCGTTTATCAATGCCCAGCCGCGTATACAGCGGCAGCATCGCCGGCACCGTCACCAGAAAGGTCACCGCGCCGGAGCCGTCCAGGTGCACCAGCAACGCCAGCGTCGCGGTGCCGACCACAATTCGTGTAGGACGCGTCCCTACCGTGCGCAGGATGCGATCAATGATGGGGTCGAGCATCCCGGCATCGGTCATGATCCCGAAAAACAGGATCGCAAACACAAACATGCCGACCACAGGGGCGACGTTCTTGATACCGGTGATGATAAAGGCACTGGTTTGCAGGCCGAACCCACCGACCAGCGCGGCGATGATCGGCAAGGCGATCAGGGCCACCAGTGGCGAGAGACGCTTGCTCATGACAGCGACAAGCAGGCTGAGAATGGTGATGACGCCCAGGGTTGCGAGCATGGATAACTCCAGGGTGGCCGTTTTGGGCCGGTTATTGTTTTCCCGAAGTATTGGAAGCGGGTTAGTCTTTGTAAATTGGAATATTCGGCCTAGCACGTTCGGAAAAATAAAATGAAGAACTCGATCCAGCACATCCAGGCCTTCCTCGCGGTGGCCCGCACCGGTAGTTTCACCAAGGCGGCCCACGAGCTGCACCTGTCGCCTTCGGCCCTGACCGTGCAAGTACAGCAATTGGAAGACTGGCTCGGCGTCGCCCTGCTCGACCGCAGCCCGCGCCATGTGAGCATCACCGCTGCCGGCCAGGATGCGCGCGGACCCATGGAAAAACTGCTGCTGGACCTGGACAACATCGTCACCGGCTCACGCGACCTCGCAGCCTTGCGTCGCGGCGTGGTGACCATCGCCGCCCTGCCGTCAGTTTGCGCCGGCGCCCTGCCCCCGGCCTTGCGCCTGTTTCGCCAGCGCTTTGCCGGGATCGAGGTGCGCCTGCATGACCTGGTGGCCCATCGCATTCATGCCCAGGTCCGCAACGGCGAGGTGGATTTCGGCATCGGCGTACGGGCGCGCCTGAGCCATGGCCTGCAATTTCAGCCGGTGCTCAATGATCGCTTGTGCGCGTTTGTGCCGCTGGATCATGCGCTGACGCGCTATCGGTCACTGACCCTGGCGCAACTGGCCGACCAGCCAATTATCCTTACCGGACGTGACAGCAGCGTGCGCGAACAGGTCGACGCACTGTTCGACCAGACACGGCTGACGCTGAATGCGGGCATGGAGGCCAACTACATGTCGACGGTATTGGCGCTGGTGCGCCAGGGGTTGGGGATCAGCGTGCTGCCGGAATCGGCGGCGGACAGCCTGGAGGGATTGAAGCGAATCGACATCGATCATCCCGGCGTGAACCGGGAGATCGGCTTGATCACACGCAGCGCGATGGCATTGAGCCCGGCGGCGCAGCGCTGCTTTGAACTGCTCAACAGCACATTATCTACAAGCACATCGCTCTAAATGTGAACTCAATCCAGCATCGCCACGTGCTTGGGATGGCTGGCCACCCGCTGCAACCACGCCTGCACCGCCGGGTAAGGCGCCAAATCAAAGCCGCCTTCATGGGCTACATGGGTGTAGGCATACAGCGCGATATCAGCAATCGAATAGGTGTCGCCCACCAGGTACGGCGTGGCTTGCAACTGGCGCTCCATGACTCTCAATGCCTTGTAACCGCCCTTGTGGGTGGTCTTGTATTCCTCAAGACGGTCCTGCGGCATATTCAGGTAAAACTGGATAAACCGCGCCACCGCTATATACGGCTCATGGCTGTACTGCTCGAAAAACTGCCACTGCAATACCTGGGTGCGCAGGCGCGGTTCCGTGGGCAGGAACTCGCTGCCATCGGCGAGGAAATTGAGAATCGCATTGGACTCCCATAGGCAGGTGCCATCTTCCAGTTCCAGCACCGGGATCTTGCCGTTGGGGTTCTTCGCCAGGAACTCAGGGGTCTGGGTGTCGCCCTTGAGGATGTCGATATCGATCCACTGAAACGGGATCCCCAACAAGCTAAGCATCAATTTGATCTTGTAGCAGTTGCCCGACTTGTAATCGCCATAAACCTTGTACATGGGCTCCCCTTATGCCGCTTTGCGCATTCCGAGCGAATGCTTGCGCCCTCAAAGTGCGGGTATTGCGGCAATGTTTCAAGGCGGCGGGCGGAATAAATCTACCTGTCCCCCTGGGAGTCAGCCTTTCATCCACTTTCGCCCAGACATTCGAAAACATTATTTGCTTTATTTGTATACAAAAGCATAATTCGCTTCGTGCGAGTTCCTGACCTATTGGTCAACAAACCCGCCAGTACCTCAAAGCGCTGTTGCCCACTCATGTGACCGGCGCTGGACATAACAATAAAACGATTGAGGAGTACTCACTGTGGATAGCCGTAAAACCGAAGCCCCTACGCTGGACCTGGCCACGCCGCAAGGCGGTTGGCTGGAACGCCTGTTCAAACTGCGCTTGCATGGCACCACAGTGAAGACCGAGCTGATCGCCGGCCTCACCACCTTCATCACCATGGCCTACATCATCTTCGTCAATCCCAACATCATGGCCGACGCCGGTATTGATCACGGTGCGGCCTTTGTCGCCACCTGCATCGCCGCAGCCCTGGGGTGCCTGTTGATGGGCCTGTACGCCAACTGGCCGGTGGGCCTGGCGCCAGGTATGGGCCTGAACGCGTTTTTCACTTACACCGTGGTCGGCACCATGGGCTACAACTGGGAAACCGCCCTCGGCGCGGTGTTTATCTCGGGCGTACTGTTCATGATTCTGACGCTGTCACGCATCCGAGAATGGCTGCTCAACAGTATTCCGGTCAGCCTGCGTCATGCCATGGGCGCAGGTGTGGGCCTGTTCCTCGGGGTGATCGGCCTGAAAACCGCCGGCATCATCGTCGACAGCCCGGCCACCCTGATCAAGCTCGGCTCCCTGCATGAACCCGCCCCGCTGCTGGCGGCGGTGTGCTTCCTGCTGATCGCCATCCTCAGTTATCACCGTGTATTCGGTGCAATTCTCATCAGCATCATCGCCGTGACCCTGGCCGGCTGGGGCCTGGGCCTGGTGCATTACAACGGCATTCTCTCCACCCCACCGAGCCTGGCACCGACCTGGATGGCGATGGACGTAATGGGTGTGTTCAATGTGAGCATGATCAGCGTGGTATTTGCCTTTCTTTTTGTACACATGTTCGACACTGCCGGTACACTGATGGGCGTTGCCCAACGGGCCGGGCTGGTCAAGGCCGACGGCAAGATCGACAACCTGTCCCGCGCATTGAAGGCCGACAGTGCTTCCAGTGTGTTCGGCGCCATGGTTGGCGTGCCGCCAGTGACCAGCTACGTGGAAAGCGCCGCAGGTGTGGCAGCCGGTGGCCGCACCGGGTTGACCGCTGTAACGGTGGGTGTGCTGTTCGTGGCGGCGATGTTCTTCGCACCGCTGGCCGGCATGATTCCCGCCTACGCCACCGCTGGCGCGCTGATCTACGTAGCGATGCTGATGATGGCGAGCATGGCCCATATCAATTGGGATGAAGCTACCGACAGCATTCCGGCGATCGTCACTGCCATCATGATGCCGCTGACGTTCTCGGTCGCCGACGGGATCGCTCTGGGCTTTATCACCTATGTAGCGCTGAAGACCGGCACCGGCAAGTACCGCGAGATTTCTGTCAGCCTGTGGGTGTTGTGCGCGATTTTCATTGCGAAATTCATATTTTTATAAAAGGAGCAAATGATGAACCTGGATACCTGGCTGCTGTTCAGTGGGGCCGCATTGATCGTGATCCTGATTCCAGGGCCATTGTCGCTGCTGATGATCAGCAACAGTCTCAACTACGGCCTGCGCCGCTCGTACCCGGCGTTTTTGGGCGGAGTGTTTGCGTCGATCTGCCTGTTGAGTGCTTCGGCCTTGGGTCTGGGGGCCTTGTTGCTGGCCTCGGAACAGCTGTTCAGTGCCTTGAAAATTGTCGGCGCGCTGTACCTGTTCTACCTGGCCTGGCAGAGCTGGCAGCAATCGCGTCTGCCGAGCGAAGGCGCCGAAGTCCCACAAACGCCGTCTGTACCGCGCTTTCGTGCGTTGTTTGGGCGAGCCTTTGTGTTGGGCGCCAGCAACCCCAAGGACATCCTGTTTTTCGCAGCCTTCCTGCCGCAGTTTCTCAGCAGCCAGCAACCGTTCCTGCCGCAATTGCTGATCATGATCGCCACCTGGACGGTGCTCGACCTGCTGTGCAAGCTGGCCTACGGTCTGGGTGCCCATGGCGCAGCGCGTTACTTGCGCAGCGGTTCGGGCCAGAGCTGGTTCAACCGCATCAGCGCGGCACTGTTCGGCGGCGCCGGTGCGATGGCACTCATCAATGCTAAGGGGTCAATTTGACGAAATAAACAGTTGGATCGAGACGCCCCTTTGTGGGCCATTGGATGCCGGCCACAATCCGCACCAAGCGCTGTTCCTGCATCGCGGTGTCAACTGCCCTTAATAAAAGAGAGTCGGGGTGTGAGTTGATGGCTATCCGAACCCAACGGTTCGAAAGCTTCCCTCTCACGGTCATTCGCCCCAGTTCAAGCCATTGGTAGGCCACGTAGTAAATGGTGTTCGAACGGGGATGAGTAACGACTGATTCAATACTGGGTTCTCCGAAACGCATCCCTGGGCGCCGCACAGACAGGTCCTCGACGCGGTAACCCTGCTGCTCCAGCACGGTCCTGACGGCGGCGCGCTCCGCTTCAAGCCTCTGCGTCCTGACCGGGACGACACCATATTGCAGGCTCGGGTCTAACGGATGAGGCGGCGTGAAATCAACGCGCGTGAAGCCGGGTGCCTTGCCTTCGAAACCGACGTATAGATATTGCTTGCGCCGTTCATTAGTCCTCAACATCCGTAGTAAATCGTCCGTTTGGCCGCTCCTCGCAGGGAGCGGGGGTAGCCATTCGTCCAGCGTCGCGCGGATGCCGAGCAAATGGCTTGCCGTGGCAGAGTGGGAAGGATCCGCCAATTCAATCATTCTCATGACGGTAAACTTTCGAGCTTCATTCGTCATGGAGGGAAAGGCCCTGCCCACAGAGTGCTCCAACGAACTGTCGAACAGCGACGAATGATGTTGCCATTCACCTGTAGGCAGGCGTGATACGGGAATGGGCTGGTCGCGAATATCAGTGCTGGTCCAGCGCATGATATCGGCTCGCGCGGATGGCCCCGGTGGCTCATTTCGGGTGATAAACACCAGGTCGGTCAACGATGAATGGTCGCCCTGCGGGAGCATCCGGTAAAAACCGCTGTTCGGATCCTGGAAGTCGGTATAAGGAGGAGCCACGCGCAAAAACCTGGCATTGAGCGAAGAACCTCTGGGAGCCGAGCCAACCTCAAACACTCCAGGCGCAGGGAAGCCCACAATGTCACGGGGGTGAACTTGAGCACGCCAACTCAACCACTGGGTGTCCGTTGTACGTGACTGGACAATCCGGTTCTCAGTCGCCATGCGCTCACGAGGGGGTTGCCAATCCGACGAGGGCGCCCGGGGAGCGCGCCATGGGTCATGCACCCCGGAGCTGGGCCCAGGTTGAGGATTATCGGCCTCCAGCAACCACTCCTTGGGCTGATGGATATTCAGGACCAACTCATCCTCACCGCTTTTCAGCATGTTTCTCAGCCGAAACGCAGACTCGCTATCACGTTGGTAAACGGGATAATGGTGAGTGTCATCCGTTACAAATTGCTGACCGTCTTTCACATAAACGCCCTCCCTGCCACGCCCTTTGAGCGCCACAGCATCCGGAGGCACGCCCTTGACTTTGAAACGGTCCAAGGGTTTTAACGCGGCCGCAGAAGGCGCAGCCTGACGCAGCACTCGGCCACGGCTGAAATGCGAACGATGTATCCGATTCAACACCGCCCCCAGCGGGCGCCGCACGATACCCGCCGCTACGCCTCTGACCTTGGGGCCGGGGGTAAAGGTCTGCCACAAATCGAACACCAGATACTGGGTCATAAACACAATATCCACGACATCACTGGGGTCTGCGAAACGGTGAAAACGTCGTGCCACAATCAGCAATTCATAAAAGGAGTTAGCCAGCGCAAATAACGGAAAGAAAAACGATATGAGCGCTCGCAGGCTGCTATCAGTCTGCTCCGCAAGGCGGCGGACACGATACTCATCCAGCACCTTGCCGGAATTACTCGCAGCTTGAGTGCGGCGTTGCAAATCCAGCACATTGGCGTAATACAGCAATGCCCTGGGTTCACTGTGGGATATGGGAACGATCGCCAGCCAGTTTGACGGGTTACTGGCAATTTGCTCGCGGATCAGTTTTTCGATCTCATCGAGCACTGGCGTCGGTTGCAGATGTGTAATGCTGAAGGAGCGAATAAAACCAGGGAGCCTCCACTTACCTTCGAAATAATAAGCATCCGGCATGACAGAAAGCCATCCAGGCTCTCCTGCTTCATCGACGTCATGAATGATTGCGTCAAATGCCCAACCGGGCGCTACCTGCCGCGCCAGTAACTTTACAAGGTCAGCCGAAGCGGCAACGCGACTGAGTTCTACCCGCGCCATCGCCACGCTGATGTACTCGGTGATGATCAAGGCATGCGGCGCAGCAGGCCAGTAAACTACGCAGCGCCCGCTGCCCTGATCCTGCATGACCACGATCCCTGAGATATAGCGATCATGCTGCATCGTGTGCGCCGCCAGATGAACGACGGACAACTTCAAATCATACCCGTTTTTCAGCAGGTCCTCAGGCGTTCGCGCCGCCATCGCCGTGCTGAACAGGCTCTGTGCAAAGGTGCTTAGCCCTTGTTGAACCGCCGAAAAAAGCTGCATGTGCGCGCATTCATCCAGCGTGCGATTGATCAGCGCAGGAATGCGAACTGCATCCGAACTCGGTTTGGTTTTAACCGTGGGGTAGAAGGTGTGGTTGATCTGCGTGTTGTAGTTTCCGCCGATATCCAGCGAGGAGACTGTCTTGATCAGATAGTCCTTGTTCAGCCGTTGCTTCCACTGCGGTTGCAGATAGCGTGCTCGATTCAATCGCCAAGGCACCCAGGGTGCTTGCGGATCAAGATTATGCAACGCCAGCTGCAACATGCTGAAGGTTGTGGTTTGAGTACTTGGGGTCAGGACCTGCCCGCGATCACCCGGCGTGCAGTGGCTTTGATTACCGCAGAAGCTGCCTCTGACATCATCCGGCATCGTGATCAGGGGCTTGTCGATGTCCAGCTCCGGGTAGAAACCATCCTCGGTTAAGCGGGCGATCAACTTGCGGCGGGCGAACGTTTCCAAGTCACTCAGAGCGCGTTCAAGCAGGCTTTCAGAGGCAAAGGCGCTGCTCAGGTACCGGCGCTGCAAGCGCTTGAAGTGTTTAAGCTGGGCAGGTGTTGCGCCCGCTAACCACTGTGGCAATTTTTTTGCCTCAAGCGCAGCCTTGCGCAGAAGATCAATGTTGGCCTGAGCCTGGTTCAAGGCGGGACTGTCGGGAATCTTCAAGTGCGCGTCCAGCTCAGCCAATAGCAACAAACGGCTGAGCTCGGCATCTTTTACCTCATTGAACAGACCGGCAGTACCCTCAATGCGCTTGTTCAAGCGAAAGTAGTAGGCCATCAAGTGTTTGAAAGAAACCGTCGCAGGGTTCCCCTCAATGGGTTCATAGCGCACCGTCAGGGTTTCACGCCGGGCATGGTCACGTAAGTCGTGACGCTTATCGTGCTCTATACAGCCCCACAGGACCGAATCATCACTGCTCCCGAGGCTGGCTTTCAGACCGCGGGTCAAAGCGTCCAGGCCTGAAAAAGCCTTCAGCCCGCCATATTGCCCGAATGCATACAGCGCGACCGGAACCCCACGGGACGGGTGCTTCATCGCCGTCGCCCGAGCCACTACCCAAACGTTATGAAGCGGGTAGAAGGCAGCCTGCACGCTGCCCACAGAGACCGAAAACACCTGGGCTTTACCGCCCACGTATTTGGATGCCGACAGCCGCTCCACGACCTCCATCACCAAGTCCCGATGTGCAGTGGGTATCAGCTTGAGCCGGTGTTGCAACTGAACCTCACAGCGCAGGGCCTCGACATGGGCACGCAGGAACAAGGCATAACGTTTGTGCGCACCGGTTGGGCGCTCAATCCAAAAAGGCATATCGTAGAGCCGCTGCTGTGCACCGTTAATCAGCGAATTCAACGCTTCTTTATGCGCTTTGAGTTGGTTCTCAAACACCACAAATTCCTCAAGCGCTGCAGTCTCGACGCTCAGGTCATCGGCGTTGAATAGTGCGAGCAGACCTTTTTCGTAGCGTTTGACCTGCTGTTCTGCGGTGAGCAGGGCCAGGCCGGGCGCGGTGCTGGCAAAGATAATTTCTGCGCGTCGTCGCTGCTCGTCCCACTTGAGCAATTGATAGAGGAGGGTCCCAAGCCGGACTTTACCGACCAGTTGCTTCCTTGCACGCTCGATAAAACGCAGAAAAGGCACAGCGGTCAGCGGTTGAGGTCGCGGCTTTTTTGGAGAAAACACGTGTGCGTGATTGATCGCCAGCGCACAGGCCAGCTCGTTTTCCCATTGACCTTCCAGCAACGCTTGCGCGCTCATCGCCAGCGCATCACCGGAGATTGTCGAACCGCGATCCACGCTTAACGCGGGGGTCAGGTCCGTAGGCCGACACAACTCATGTCGGCGCTCTAACGGCAGGCATTGCCAGAGTTCGTCGAACAGTGACTCACTGGCCAACTTTACCAAACCGCATTGCAGGTCGAAGAAGGACGGGTACTCGTAGAAATTGCGCACCACACCCGGCAGGTAAATCACATGCGGTGCACCATCAGGATCGCCTTCACGGTAGATATGCAATGCACCGGGAATTGCAACCGCAGGCGTACCCGGCCACATCAACGAACTCGCTCGCACAGTGGCCCAATCGCCCCCTGCTCGCTGGCGCGCCCCAGCACTGGGTGCGTCGATCAGGGCCTGAAGCAGAGCCATCCCGGCACTCGACAGCTCGTCCAATTGCTGCGCCATAAAAGCCCGGTCAGCGAAGAGTTCGGCGTGCAGCTCTGCCCAATACCCCCTGCGTGTTTGCGAGGAACCGGGCTGCAGCGCGTCCCAATAAGGCGTGGCCGACCAGGCAATTCTGTCTTGCAGCTTCATGGCGATAACTCGCTGCAGCACTTGCAACGGCGTATAAGGCAACTGGCGAGTCGGGTCACCCTTGACGCTCAGGGCAGTGAACTGATTCAGGTTGATCGGCACTGCGGGCAAGGCCAGTGACAGCAGCGCCCGATCAGTCAGGCTGTCGACTTTCTGGGGTTCTGCTGGTGGTTTGGGCACGGTGAACAGCAGGCTGTCCGGGTCTATTTCAAACTCTTTGCGTAGCTCGTCGCGGATCACCCACAAAACTTTTGGCGCGCGCGCTATCAGCCTTCCAAGCACCTTTATTACCTCGACGCAGCGCAGTTCGGCAAAAGCAATCTGATTGATCAGGCGGCTTGGATGGGCGTGAGCGTTGATTCGCCGGGTCAGCTGACTGCGCATACCCTGAAGCGTTGCTTGAGCAGCGATCTCCGGATCTTCTGGGTCGGGGATGTGGTTGAGTGAGGCCATGATGTTTTCTTGATTGAGGAAAACACCGAGCCTAGGCAACGCACAGGCACTTAAGGCTTTAGATAGTTGAACGCAGCACGCGCAAAAAAAGCCCGCAGTGTGCGCGGGCGAAACCAACGAAGAGCATTTTTTTGGGGGGGTGTGAAGCGAGGTGACGACTCAGCTACCGCGATAGGTGGAGTAGCTGTAAGGCGAAATCAGCAGTGGCACATGGTAATGGTCTTGTTCGGCGCTGATGCCGAAACGCAATACCACCACGTCGAGAAAAGCCTGCTCCGGCAGCTGCACACCGCGGGCGCGGTAGTAGTCGCCAGCGCTGAATTGCAATTGGTAGACACCGCTGCGGTAGTCATCGCCTTGCAGCAGCGGCGCGTCGCAACGGCCGTCGCTATTAGTCACGGCGCTACCCACCAGTTCAAGCTGCGCGCCTTCGACGCGATACAACTCGACCTTGATCGCGCTGCCGGGGCAGCCGTGTGCGGCGTCCAAAACGTGTGTGGTCAAACGTCCCATGGCTTTTATGCGCCTCCCGAAGTCAGTCATAGAGAAACCCGCACTCTTTCAGGGCAGTGAAAAAGCCGGCGATGGCCGATTAAGACACTTTTACAAAAAATTGTACACAATAAATTTCACAGCGCTTCCACCCTCCTGTAGGAGCGAGCTTGCTCGCGAAAAACGCCAACGATGACGCGGGCTCTCAGAATGAAAAGTGGCGCCCTCAGGGTTTTCGCGAGCAAGCTCGCTCCTGCAGTGGGCTTTTTCATTTTAACCTGACCACTTAGGCAAGTTTCTTGCAGACAGACCGTTCAGAAAAAATGCAGAAATGCAGGCTTACAAAGTTTGCGATAAGTTGTATACAATCACTCATCGCTGTGACGCCACCCAGTCTTTCCACTGCCCGGCCGCCACACACCTAGCTACCACGAACAAGAAGGAAGACTGCAGTGAGCGCTGACTACCCACGCGACCTGATCGGTTACGGCAGTAACCCTCCTCACCCCCACTGGCCGGGCAACGCACGCATTGCGCTGTCGTTCGTACTCAACTACGAAGAGGGCGGCGAGCGCAATATCCTGCATGGCGACAAAGAGTCCGAAGCCTTCCTTTCGGAAATGGTCTCGGCCCAGCCGCTGCAAGGCGAGCGCAACATGAGCATGGAGTCGCTGTACGAATACGGCAGCCGTGCCGGGGTGTGGCGCATCCTCAAATTGTTCAAAGAATTCGACATACCGCTGACTATCTTCGCCGTGGCCATGGCCGCCCAGCGTCATCCGGATGTGATCCGCGCCATGGTCGCCGCCGGCCACGAGATTTGCAGCCACGGCTACCGCTGGATCGACTACCAGTACATGGACGAGGCCCAGGAGCGCGAGCACATGCTCGAAGCCATCCGCATCCTCACCGAGCTGACCGGCGAACGCCCGCTGGGTTGGTACACCGGTCGTACCGGCCCCAACACCCGCCGCCTGGTGATGGAGGAAGGCGGTTTCCTGTATGACTGCGACACCTATGACGACGACCTGCCCTACTGGGAACCCAATACCCCTAACGGCAAGCCGCACCTGGTGATCCCCTACACCCTGGACACCAACGACATGCGCTTCACCCAGGTGCAGGGTTTCAACAAGGGCGACGACTTTTTCGAATACCTCAAGGATGCCTTCGACGTGCTGTATGCCGAAGGCGCCGAAGCGCCGAAGATGCTTTCGATCGGCCTGCATTGCCGCCTGATCGGCCGCCCGGCACGCCTGGCCTCGCTCAAGCGCTTCATTGAATACGTCAAAGGCCATGATCGGGTGTGGTTCACCCGCCGCGTGGACATCGCCCGTCACTGGCACCAAACCCACCCCTGCACGGGAGCGGCGAAATGACTGCGTTCCAGACCTTGCAACCGTCGACCCTGAGCCGCGACGCCTTCGTCGCAGCCTTTGCCGATATTTACGAACACTCGCCATGGGTGGCCGAAAAGGCCTTCGAGCTGGGCCAGGATAGGTCGATCGACCAGATCGAAACCCTGCACCAGCGCATGAGCGATATCCTGTTGAGCGCTGATCATCAAAGCCAGTTGGCCCTGATCAATGCTCACCCGGACCTGGCAGGCCGCGCGGCCGTCCAGGGCCAACTGACCGAAGCCAGCACCAATGAACAGGCTGGCGCCGGTATCCACCAATGCACGGCCGAAGAGTTTTCTCGCTTCACCGAGCTGAATGACGCCTACAAGGCCAAGTTCAAGTTTCCCTTCATCATGGCGGTAAAAGGCAGCAACCGGCACCAGATTCTCGCCGCGTTCGAAACGCGCATCCATAACTCGACAGACACCGAGTTCAAGTGCGCGCTGGACGAGATCAACAAGATCGCGTTGTTCCGTTTATTGACCCTCTAAACGACCATCCCCAGCCACTCTATCCAAGGCAGACAAGAAGAATGAAAGCTTACGCCGTACCTTTCGAAAAGTTCGTCAACCTGGCCGACGCCCGCCTGGGCACCAAGATCATCTCGGTGACCGATGACTGGTTCGCCGACGCCAACCGCCTGTTCCAGCCGACCCCGGCAGTGTGGAAGGAGGGCGTTTTCGATGACAACGGCAAGTGGATGGACGGCTGGGAGTCACGCCGCAAGCGCTTCGAAGGCTACGACAGCGCGGTGATCCGCCTGGGCGTGCCGGGTTCGATCAAAGGCGTGGACATCGACACTTCATTCTTCACCGGCAACTTCCCGCCGTCGGCCTCACTGGAAGCCTGCTTCCTGGCCTCGGGCGAGCCGGACGCCAATACCCAATGGGTTGAAGTGCTGTCGGCGGTAGAGCTGCAAGGCAACAGTCACCACTACCACGAGATCAACAACGACCAGGCGTTCAGCCACCTGCGCTTCAACATCTACCCGGATGGCGGCGTCGCCCGTCTGCGTGTGTATGGCGTGCCGTTCCGCGATTGGTCTTCGGTGGGCGACAACGAACAGGTCGACCTGGCTGCCGCGCTCAATGGCGGGCGTGCCCTGGCCTGCTCCGATGAACACTTCGGCCGCATGAGCAACATCCTCAACCCGGGCCGTGGCATCAACATGGGTGATGGCTGGGAAACCGCGCGTCGTCGTACACCGGGCAATGACTGGGTGATCGTCGCGTTGGGCCACCCGGGCGAGATCGAAAAGATCATCGTCGACACCCTGCACTTCAAGGGCAACTACCCGGACACCTGCTCGATCCAGGGCGCCTTCGTCAAAGGCGGCACCGACAGCCAGATCGAAACCCAATCGCTGTTCTGGCGTGAACTGTTGCCGGCGCAGAAACTGGAAATGCACGCCGAACACACCTTCGCCGAGCAGATCAAGGCGCTGGGGCCGATTACCCATATCCGCCTGAATGTGTTCCCGGATGGCGGTGTGAGTCGCCTGCGCGTCCTGGGCAAAGTGTCGAAATAAGCGGTGATGCCATCGCAGGCAAGCCAGTTCCCACAGGGGAATGCATTCCAAATGTGGGAGCGGGCTTGCCCGCGATAGCAATAGACCAAACAACACAGTATTCGGATAAGAGACAGCCATGCGCACACTGATGATCGAACCCCTGACCAAAGAAGCCTTCGCCCCTTTCGGAGACGTTATCGAAACCGATGGCAGCGATCACTTCATGATCAACAACGGGTCGACCATGCGCTTTCACAAACTGGCAACGGTCGAAACAGCACAGCCTGAAGACCACGCCATCATCAGCATCTTCCGCGCCGACGCGCAGGACATGCCGCTGACCGTGTGCATGCTGGAGAGACACCCGCTGGGCAGCCAGGCGTTCATACCGCTGCTCGGCAACCCCTTTCTGATCGTGGTCGCGCCACTTGGCGATGCACCTGTATCAGGCTTGGTCCGCGCCTTCGTTACCAACGGCAGGCAGGGCATCAATTACCATCGCGGCGTCTGGCACCACCCGGTGCTGACGATCGAAAAGCGGGATGACTTCCTGGTGGTTGATCGCAGTGGCACAGGCAATAACTGCGATGAGCATTTTTTCAAAGAGGATGAGCGGTTGATCCTCGCCCCCCACCAATAAGAGAAGGCCGGATCACCCGACAACAAGGGTGACAGGCGAGAGGTAAAGACTGTGGAAGCACATCTGTTGGAATGGCTGAACCTGAGCGTGCGCTGGGTTCACATGATCACTGGCGTCGCCTGGATCGGCGCTTCGTTCTACTTTGTCTGGCTGGAAAACAACCTTAATCGCGTCAACCCCAAGAACGGCCTGGCCGGTGACTTGTGGGCGATCCACGGTGGCGGTATCTACCACCTGGAAAAATACAAACTGGCTCCGCCGACCATGCCGGACAACCTGCACTGGTTCAAATGGGAAGCCTACTTCACCTGGATGTCGGGCGTCGCGCTGCTCTGCGTGGTGTTCTACCTCAACCCCACGCTGTACCTGCTCGCCCCCGGCAGCAGCCTCAGCGGCACCGAAGGCGTATTGCTGGGCATCGGCTCACTGTTCGCCGGCTGGTTCATCTACTCCTTCCTCTGCGACTCGGCCCTGGGCAAGCGCCCTGCCCTGCTCGGCTTGATCCTGTTCGTGCTGCTGATTGCGGCGGCGTATGGCTTCAGCAAGGTGTTCAGCGGCCGTGGCGCCTACCTGCACGTGGGTGCGGTGATCGGTACGATCATGGTCGGTAACGTGTTCCGCATCATCATGCCCGCCCAGCGTGCACTGGTGGCAGCCATCGCCGAGAACCGCACACCGGATCCGGCGCTGCCGGCCAAGGGCTTGCTGCGTTCACGCCACAACAACTACTTCACCTTGCCGGTGCTGTTCATCATGATCAGCAACCACTTCCCGAGTACCTACGGCAGCCAATACAACTGGCTGATCCTGGCCGGGATCGCAGTGGCGGCGGTGCTGGTAAGGCACTACTTCAACACCCGGCATGACAGCCAGAAGTATGCGTGGACCTTGCCGGTGGGCGCGTTGGCGATGATCAGCCTGGCGTATGTAACCGGGCCCAAACCTGCAGAACCGATTGCCAAGGCACCTGCTGCGATCGAGTACCAGCCGCTGCCGGAAACCGCCCTGGGCGGTGGCTTGAAACCCGCAGCGCCTGCCGCCCCCGCCGCTGAACCGGCACCGGCCCAGGCCACGACCGACTTCGGCCAGGTGCACCATGTGATCGAGCAACGCTGCACCGTGTGCCATTCGGCCAAGCCCACCAGCCCGTTGTTCAGCACCGCTCCGGCTGGGGTGATGTTCGACACACCGACACAGATCCAGCAGCAGGCCGCGCGTATTCAAGCGCAGGCCGTGGCCAGCCAGATCATGCCGTTGGGCAATATTACCCAGATGACCCAGCAGGAAAGAGACCTGATCGGCACCTGGATCAATCAGGGGGCCCGCACCAACTGACTGTTTCACACGGGACCAATGTGGGAGCTGGCGTCAGTCACCGGATGAGTTGCCGACCCTGCGCTATCGCAGGCAAGCCAGCTCCCACAATTGAGATCTGCCGTGTTTTGAAAATTGCTTTGCAAACAACACAAAAATAAAAAGATTCGAGGTGTTGCATGTCCCAGTTAGAAACGCAGACTCCTGCCGCACCCGCCATGGTGCGGCTGCCCCTCTTGCAACTGATTCTGGTTGGCTTGCAACACGTCTTGCTGATGTACGGCGGCGCCGTCGCCGTCCCCCTGATCATTGGCCAGGCCGCAGGCTTGAGCCGTGAAGAAATCGCCTTCCTGATCAATGCCGACCTGCTGGTGGCCGGTATCGCCACCATGGTGCAGTCGTTCGGCATCGGCCCGGTAGGTATCCGTATGCCGGTGATGATGGGTGCCAGCTTCGCCGCCGTCGGCAGCATGGTCGCCATGGCCGGTATGCCCGGTATCGGTTTGCAAGGCATCTTCGGCGCGACTATCGCCGCCGGGTTCTTCGGCATGCTGATCGCGCCATTCATGTCCAAGGTCGTGCGCTTTTTCCCGCCGCTGGTGACCGGTACCGTCATTACCGCCATCGGCCTCTCGCTGTTTCCCGTGGCCGTGAACTGGGCCGGTGGCGGCAGCGCTGCCGCCACGTTCGGCTCGCCGGTGTATCTGGCGATTGCCGCGCTGGTGCTGGCGACCATCCTGCTGATCAACCGCTTCATGCGCGGCTTCTGGGTGAATATCTCGGTGCTGATCGGCATGGGCCTGGGTTACGGGTTGTGCGGCGTTATCGGCATGGTCGACCTCAGTGGCCTGGCCCAGGCGCCCTGGGTGCAGGTGGTCACGCCGTTGCACTTCGGTATGCCCAAGTTCGAGTTGGCGCCGATCCTGTCGATGTGCCTGGTGGTGGTGATTATCTTTGTCGAGTCCACCGGCATGTTCCTCGCCCTGGGCAAGATCACCGGCCAGGAGGTCACCCCGAAGATGCTGCGCCGTGGCCTGTTGTGTGACGCCGGCGCGTCGTTCTTTGCCGGTTTCTTCAACACCTTTACCCACTCCTCCTTCGCGCAGAATATCGGCCTGGTACAAATGACCGGCGTGCGCTGCCGCTCGGTCACGATCATGGCCGGGGCCTTTCTGATTGTGCTGAGCCTGTTGCCCAAGGCCGCCTATCTGGTCGCGTCGATTCCGCCGGCAGTACTCGGTGGCGCGGCGATAGCCATGTTCGGCATGGTGGCGGCGACCGGGATCAAGATCCTGCAGGAAGCCGACATCGCCGACCGTCGCAACCAGCTATTGGTAGCCGTGAGCATCGGCATGGGCCTGATCCCCGTGGTACGGCCGGAGTTCTTCGCGCAACTGCCACTGTGGATGAGCCCGATTACCCACAGCGGGATCGCCATGGCCACACTCAGCGCGTTGTCGCTGAACATCCTGTTCAACATCCTCGGCGGCGCTGAACGCCCCGAAGTCGCCCATACGCATTGATTCCTTTGTTAGTACAAAAATAACAACAAACAGGGAACAGCCACATGCACAGCCTTCAACCGGGGCCGGCCACACGCCGCGCCCCATTCTCGCCCCTCGCGCTCTGTTACAGCGCACTTGAGCCCAGGCCTGGGAGCCAGTATTCTCCGCGCCCGCTCGAATCGACTCAAAAAAAACAGCGAATGTAAAAGCTGACTTCAAGGCCAACTTATCCCGGCCTGATGTTGGCTGCCAAAGTGCGCAAAAGTCCTCTGAATTCGACTGCATCCGCTGCAGCCGACGGGGATTTTTTGGCTTTTCAAACACCTTGGCGCAGCTCTTGCTAACAGCATTAAAGCTGACCGAACAGACGATTTTTGCAGCGAACCAAAAGGCGCCATACCAGAGCGCCTGCGTAGAAGAAAAAAAACCATAAAACTTTAACTCGGGAGCAACCGAATGAAACCCATGTTCAAAGGCCTGATGCTGGCGGGATCCCTGCTGGCTGGTGGCCAGGCCGTCGCCGGTGACTTGTTGCAGTGGCAGAACAACAGCCTGACTTACCTGTGGGGCAAGAGCTTTACCGTCAACCCGCAGATCCAGCAAACCGTCACCTTCGAACATGCCGACGCATGGAAGTACGGCGACAACTTCTTCTTCCTCGACCGTATCTTTTACAACGGCAAGGAAGACGGCAATGTCGGCCCGAACACTTACTACGGCGAGTTCAGCCCGCGTTTGTCGTTCGGCAAGATTTTCGACAAGGACCTGTCGTTCGGCCCGATCAAGGACGTGCTGCTGGCCTTCACCTACGAGTTCGGCGAGGGCGATAACGAGTCCTACCTGCTGGGCCCGGCATTCGACTTGAACATCCCCGGTTTTGACTACTTCCAGTTGAATTTCTACCAGCGCCAGACCGAGGGCAATCGCCCGGGTGACGGTGTGTGGCAGATCACTCCGGTGTGGTCGTACACCATCCCCGTGGGCAACTCCGACGTGCTGATCGACGGTTTCATGGACTGGGTGGTGGATAACGACAAAAACGCCCGTGGCACTTATCACGCCAACCTGCACTTCAACCCGCAGGTCAAATACGACTTGGGCAAGGCGCTGCACTGGGGCGACAAGCAGTTGTATGTAGGTTTTGAATACGACTACTGGAAGAACAAGTACGGGATTGAAGACAGCGGCGCGTTCAAGACGACTCAGGACACGGCAAGCTTCCTGGTCAAGTACCACTTCTAAAGGTTGATCGCGGTTCCCTGTGGGAGCTGGCTTGCCTGCGATCGCGGTGTGTCTGTGCCAGCAGTGTTGGCTGGCATACCGCTATCGCAGGCAAGCCAGCTCCCACATTCAGTTCGGCGTCAGGCCGAGGAATCGGGTGATTTCGTCGCGTTTGGCCAGCGCATCCTTGCGCCCCAACTCGATCAACTCGCTGCAATACCCCGCCTCGAACAGCAAATAACTCAACACCCCCGCCCCACTGGTCTTGGTCGCCCCCGGCCCGCGCAAGAACAAGCGCAACGCCGCCGGTAATTCCTGGCGATGTCGCGCAGCGATTTCATCGATAGGCTGGCTGGGCGCAATCACCAGCACGTCTACCGGCGCCAGGCCCTGCACCGCGGCGTCGACAGGGACAACCCGACTAAACTGGTTCAAGCGCTCCAGCAGTTCGATATCGCTTTCCAGGCTGTCAATGAAGGTGCTGTTGAGCATATGCCCACCGATTTGCGCCAGGGTCGGTTGCTGGCCGGTGTAGGTACGTTGCGTCGACGCTTCATTGCCCCTGGGATTGCCGCTCACGCCGACGACCAACACGCGGCTGGCGCCCAGGTGCAAAGCCGGGCTGATGGGCGCTGACTGCCGCACCGCGCCATCGCCAAAGTACTCTTCGTCGAGTTTGACCGGAGCAAACAACAGCGGAATCGCCGAACTGGCCAGCAAGTGCTCCACCGTCAGTTGGGCCGGCACGCCGATACGCCGATGGCGCAGCCAGGCATCGATGGTGCCGCCGCCCTGGTAGAAAGTCACCGCTTGCCCGGACTCATAGCCAAACGCCGTCACCGCCACTGCCTGCAAGTGCTTGCGGCGAATAGCCTCGTCGATGCCGTCCAGGTTCAAGCGTTCTTGCAGCAAGTCGCGCAGTGGCGAGCTGTTGAGCAGCGCCACGGGCACCTGGGCGCCCAGGCCCAATAGGCTGTGGATGAGGAAACGGCTGGCCTGGCGTATTACCCCAGGCCAGTCGCTGCGCAGCACCTGGTGGCTGCGAAAGCCCTGCCAGAATGCCGTCAGCCGCTGGATCGCTGCCGAGAAATCGGTAGCGCCACTGGCCAGGCTCACTGCATTGATCGCGCCGGCGGAGGTGCCGACAATCACCGGAAATGGATTCGGCGCCCCCGGTGGCAGCAACTCGGCAATCGCCGCCAACACCCCCACCTGATACGCCGCTCGCGCCCCGCCGCCGGAAAGAATCAAGCCTGTGACCGGTTCAACTGAGCGCATTGCGTCACTCCGTGTGGTAAAAATCAGCGTTATCGACGGCGCTTTTCATACAGTTTGGGCTCACCCGGCGGCCGGCTCTTGAAACGGCGATGGGTCCACAGGTATTGCTCGGGGCAATCGCGTACCGAGGCTTCGACCCATTGGTTGATGCGCAGGCAGTCGATTTCGTCGGTTTCACCCGGAAAATCGGTCAACGGTGGATGGATCACCAATCGGTAACCGCTGCCATCGGCCAGGCGCTCCTGGGTGAACGGCACCACCAACGCCTTGCCCAGGCGTGCGAACTTGCTGGTAGCGGTGACGGTAGCTGCCTGGATACCGAACAGCGGCACGAAGATGCTTTGCTTGGCGCCGTAATCCTGGTCCGGTGCGTACCAGATGGCCCGGCCGGCACGCAGCAGCTTGAGCATACCGCGCACGTCGTCGCGCTCCACGGCCAGGGAATCGAGGTTATGGCGCTCACGACCACGGCGCTGGATAAAATCGAACAGCGGGTTGCCATGCTCGCGGTACATGCCATCGATGGTGTGTTTCTGCCCCAGCAGCGCCGCGCCGATTTCCAGGGTGGTGAAGTGCAGGGCCATCAGGATCACGCCCTTGCCTTCCAAGTGTGCCTGCTTGAGGTGTTCCAGCCCTTCGACATGGGCCAGTCGCGCCAGGCGCGGCTTGGGCCACCACCAGCTCATGGCCATTTCAAAAAAGGCGATACCGGTGGAGGCAAAGTTTTCCTTGAGCAGGCGTTTGCGCTCCTGCACGGATTTTTCCGGGAAGCACAGCTCAAGGTTACGCGCCGCGATACGGCGGCGATCGCCAGCCACGCGGTACATCCCCGCACCCAGCAGGCGACCAATGGTCAACAACGCCCGGTACGGCAACTGGGTGACCAGCCACAGCAGGCCGAGCCCCAGCCATAGCAGCCAAAAACGCGGGTGAAGAAATACAGCTCGAAAACGCGGGCGATCCATTACAGATTCCGGTAAAGACAAGGGCCGCGCATTCTACAACGGTTCGACTCGGCTTGCGGCGGGTGAGTGTTCTCGTTATAAGTCTCGACACTTTTCGTGACAAGCCGCTTTCGCCGACCATGAGCCAAACCGAACCGCTAGACCAAGATCCCGTGTTCCAGCTAAAAGGCAGCATGCTCGCCATTACCGTGCTGGAACTGGCGCGCAATGACCTTGATGCCCTGGACCGCCAACTGGCCGCCAAGGTTGCCCTGGCGCCAAACTTTTTCAACAACGCCCCGCTGGTGCTGGCGCTGGACAAGCTGCCGGCCGGCCAGGGCGTGATTGATTTGCCCGGGCTGATGCGCGTGTGCCGCTCCCATGGCCTGCGCACCCTGGCGATTCGTGCCAGCCGCATCGAAGACATTGCCGCCGCCATCGCCATTGAACTGCCAGTACTGCCTCCATCCGGTGCCCGCGAGCGTCCCTTGGAACCGCTGGTCGGTGAAGAGAAGAAAAAACCGGAAAAACCACCCGAGCCTGCGATCAAGCCGACAAAGATCATCACCTCGCCGGTACGCGGCGGGCAGCAGATTTACGCCCAGGGCGGCGACTTGGTGGTGATCTCCTCGGTCAGCCCGGGGGCGGAACTTCTCGCCGATGGCAACATCCATGTATACGGCCCGATGCGCGGGCGTGCCCTCGCCGGCATCAAGGGTGATACCAGAGCGCGGATTTTCTGCCAGCAGTTGACCGCTGAGCTGGTTTCCATCGCGGGTCAGTACAAGGTTTCTGAAGATTTGCGCCGTGATCCGCTGTGGGGGGCTTCGGTACAGGTCAACCTGTCGGGCGATGTGTTGAACATCATCCGGCTTTAACGGATACTGCCGCATTTTCCAAGCATCTCTAGACTCTGATAGCAAAGCGAAACCGGCAAGACTTGTGTAGGACTTTTTGGAAGTTGGTGTTTCTCCATGGAAACTCCTTCTTTTTCCTGCAAAGGCTGTCCGCCTGCAGCGAGTTTCAAGAGATGTTTTTCAGGGACCGAAAGTCCTTTTTCCTTAGGGGTGAAACACCTTGGCCAAGATTCTCGTGGTTACATCCGGCAAGGGTGGTGTGGGTAAGACCACCACCAGCGCCGCTATCGGTACCGGCCTCGCACTGCGCGGCCACAAGACAGTCATCGTCGACTTCGACGTCGGTTTGCGTAACCTCGACCTGATCATGGGCTGCGAACGCCGCGTGGTGTACGACTTCGTCAACGTGGTGAACGGCGAAGCCAACCTGCAACAGGCCCTGATCAAGGACAAGCGCCTTGAGAACCTGTATGTACTGGCCGCCAGCCAGACCCGCGACAAAGACGCGCTGACCAAGGAAGGCGTGGGCAAGGTTCTCGCCGAGCTCAAGGAAACCTTCGAATACGTGGTGTGCGATTCTCCGGCCGGTATTGAAACCGGTGCTCACCTGGCGATGTACTTCGCCGATGAAGCCATCGTGGTGACCAACCCGGAAGTTTCCTCGGTACGTGACTCGGACCGTATGCTGGGCCTCTTGGCCAGCAAGTCCAAGCGCGCTGAAGAAGGCCAGGACCCGATCAAGGAGCACCTGTTACTCACCCGCTACAACCCGGAGCGTGTCAACAATGGCGAGATGCTCGGCGTTGAAGACGTGAAGGAAATCCTCGCAGTGACCCTGCTGGGCGTGATTCCGGAGTCCCAGGCCGTGCTGAAGGCATCCAACCAGGGCGTGCCGGTGATTCTTGACGACCAGAGCGACGCCGGCCAGGCGTACAGCGATGCAGTCGATCGCTTGCTGGGCAAGACCGTGGAACACCGCTTCCTCGATGTTAAGAAGAAGGGATTCTTCGAGCGTATCTTTGGAGGCAACTAAACAATGAAATTTCTCGACTTCTTTCGCGCCAACAAAAAGCCAAGTACCGCGTCGGTAGCGAAAGAGCGTCTACAGATCATCGTGGCGCACGAACGCGGCCAACGCAGCACGCCGGATTACCTGCCAGCCTTGCAGAAGGAACTGGTCGAGGTGATCCGCAAGTACGTCAATATCGGCAACGATGACGTGCATGTCGCTCTGGAAAATGACGGCAGCTGCTCGATTCTGGAACTCAATATCACCCTGCCCGATCGTTGATCGAAAGGGCGGTCGCCACGGCGGCTCGATCACCTTGATCCTTCGGGAACCAGGTGGGCGAGCCGCCGTTGGCGTTTGTTACGAGGCTGTTTAATGCCGCTGTCCAATATACATATCCTGCATCAGGACGACGCTGTCCTGGTGGTGAACAAGCCGACCCTGCTGCTCTCGGTGCCGGGTCGCGCCGACGACAACAAGGACTGCCTGATCACGCGCCTGCAGGAAAACGGCTACCCCGAAGCCCGTATCGTCCATCGGCTTGACTGGGAAACCTCGGGGATCATCCTGCTGGCCCGGGATGCCGACACCCATCGCGAACTGTCCCGCCAGTTTCACGACCGCGAAACAGAAAAAGCCTACACCGCCCTGGCCTGGGGCCAGCCGGAACTGGATAGCGGCAGCATCGACCTGCCCCTGCGCTACGACCCGCCGACCAAGCCCCGCCATGTGGTCGACCATGAATTCGGCAAGCACGCCCTGACCTTCTGGAAGGTGTTGGAGCGTTGCGGCGACTGGTGCCGCGTGGAGCTGACGCCGATCACTGGGCGTTCGCACCAGTTGCGTGTGCATATGCTGTCCATCGGGCATCCGTTGCTGGGTGATGGTTTGTATGCTCATGAACAAGCCTTGGCTGCCTGGCCGCGGCTGTGCCTGCATGCAAGCATGCTCAGTTTCACCCATCCACAAAGCGGCGAGCGCTTGCGCTTCGAGTGCCCTGCCCCCTTTTAAGCTGCGAACACGGGTAAATGTGGGAGGGGGCTTGCCCCCGGTGGCGGAGTGTCAGTCACTGTATTTGCTCACTGACACACCGCAATCGGGAGCAAGCCCCCTCCCGCATTTGTTCTGTGCACTTCTGGCCATCGAACGGTAAACTCCGCGCATTGCTGTCTGGAGCTATTTATGCGCGAAGCGTTGAATCAAGGCCTGATCGACTTCCTCAAGGCCTCCCCTACTCCTTTTCATGCCACTGCGGCCCTCGCCCAGCGCCTGGAAGCGGCTGGTTACCAGCGTCTCGACGAGCGCGACACCTGGGCCACCGAGGCCAACGGTCGCTACTACGTGACCCGCAACGACTCCTCGATCATCGCCTTCAAGCTCGGCCGCCACTCGCCGTTGCAGGGCGGCATCCGCCTGGTCGGCGCCCACACCGACAGCCCGTGCCTGCGGGTCAAACCCCAGCCTGAGCTGCAACGCCAGGGTTTCTGGCAGTTGGGCGTGGAAGTCTACGGCGGTGCGCTGCTCGCGCCGTGGTTCGACCGCGACCTGTCCCTGGCTGGCCGCGTCACCTTCCGCCGCGACGGCAAGGTCGAAAGCCAATTGATCGACTTCAAGCTGCCGATCGCCATCATTCCCAACCTGGCCATTCACCTGAACCGTGAGGCCAACCAGGGTTGGGCGATCAATGCCCAGACCGAGCTGCCGCCGATCCTTGCGCAATTTGCCGGTGACGAACGCGTGGACTTTCGCGCCGTGCTCACCGAGCAGTTGGCCCGCGAGCATGGGCTTAACGCTGACGTGGTGCTCGACTACGAGCTGAGCTTCTACGACACCCAAAGCGCGGCGGTCATCGGCCTCAATGGCGATTTCATCGCCGGTGCGCGCCTGGACAATCTGCTGTCGTGCTACGCCGGCCTGCAAGCCTTGCTGACCAGCGAGACCGACGAAACCTGCGTGCTGGTGTGCAACGACCACGAAGAAGTCGGCTCCTGCTCGGCCTGCGGCGCCGATGGCCCGATGCTGGAGCAGACCCTGCGCCGCCTGTTGCCTGAAGGTGATGAGTTCGTACGCACCATTCAGAAATCACTGCTGGTATCGGCGGACAACGCCCACGGCGTGCACCCCAACTACGCCGAGAAGCACGACGCCAACCACGGTCCGAAACTCAATGCCGGGCCGGTGATCAAGGTCAACAGCAACCAGCGCTACGCCACCAACAGCGAAACTGCCGGGTTCTTCCGTCACCTGTGCATGGCCGAGGAAGTGCCGGTACAAAGCTTTGTGGTGCGCAGTGACATGGGCTGCGGCTCGACCATCGGCCCGATCACCGCCAGCCACCTGGGTGTACGCACCGTGGATATCGGCTTGCCGACGTTTGCCATGCACTCCATTCGAGAGCTGTGCGGCAGCCATGACCTGGCGCACCTGGTGAAGGTGCTGGGGGCGTTTTACGCGAGCCGCGACCTGCCCTGATTTGACGGGCAAAATGTGATCGAAATGTGGGAGGGGGCTTACTCCCTCCCACATTTGGTTCGATGTACTGCCAAACTGACTTGTATCACCTGCACTTCCTGCAATCGCGCCTAGACTTGTCAAAACTTCCACTGCGACAAGGCTATTGCTCCCATGATTTCAATGTCCTCATTCCACGCCATGCTCATCCCCATCGTGATCGGCATGATCATGCTCGCGGTCGGTTTCAATTTTCGCGACAAGCCCCTCGGCGCGTTCGGCATGTGGGTTGGTATGCTGCTGATCCTTGGCACCGTGGTCTACAAGATCCTCGCCAAACTGGCGCAATGACAAATGCGCTCGCATTGGGCATAGCGGCCTCGTACACTCGGTCAATTCGTTGCTTTGAAGGTTGACCGCCTCGTGCTTTCCCGTCTGTTTGCCCTGCCCTGCTACCTGCTGATCGCCCTGCTCACGCTGCTGCCGCTGTCATCCGCCCAGGCGGTAGGCTTGCCCGGAATGCTGGGTGGTTCCAGCAAGGCCCAACCCCAGGCTGAAGTGCCCCTGGGGCAGTCGCTGGACGAGGTGATCAAGACCCTCGAAAACGACCAACAGCGCACCCAGCTGCTGAGCGACCTGAAAAAGCTGCGCGCCGCCACGCAAAAGGCCCAACCCGCTACAGAGCAAGGTGTGCTCGGGTTGATCGGCAGCACGCTGTCGGGCTTTGAACAGCAGTTTTCCGGCGCCGACAGCCCATTGGGGCGCTGGTCCAATGAAGTCGACCTGGCCAAGGATGAACTGGGCGCGCTGATGCTGCCGGCCAACGAATGGCTGCCGATCATCTTTGGTTTTGCCGTGATCCTGGCAGTGTGGAGCCTGCTGGCCGCCGCGCTGATCTGGCTCAGCCACCGGGTACGCGAGCGTTTCGGCCTGCCCGAAGAGTTACCGCAACACCCGCGCACCTGGGACATGCTGCGCTTTGCCCTGCGCAAGCTGGGCCCCTGGTTGATCGCCCTGGTGATCACGGTTTACCTGAGCTACGCCCTGCCTTCCTCCCTGGGCAAATCCCTGGCGATGGTGCTGGCCTATGCCTTGGTGGTCGGCACCTGTTTTTCGGCAATCTGCGTAATTGCCTTCTCCGTACTCGACGGCCCGCACCGCCACCGCGCCCTGTATATCCTGCGCCATCAGGCGTTCCGCCCGCTGTGGTGGATCGGCAGCTTTGCCGCCTTCGGTGAAGCCTTGAGCGATCCGCGCCTGATCGAGGCGCTCGGCCAGCACCTGGCCCACACCGCCGCAACCGTAGCCAATGTAATGGCGGCGCTGTCCACCGGCGTGTTTATCCTGCGTTTCCGCCGACCGATTGCACACCTGATCCGCAACCAGCCGCTGTCGCGCCGCCTGACCCGCCGCGCCCTCACCGACACCCTGTCGATCATCGGTACCTTCTGGTACATCCCGGCCTTGCTGCTGGTAGGTATCTCACTGTTCGCGACCTTCCTGTCGGCCGGCGACACCAGCACCGCGCTGCGCCAGTCGCTGCTGTGCACGGTGCTGCTGGTGTTGTGCATGGTGATCAACGGCCTGGTGCGCCGCCACGCCCTCAAGCCGCAGCGCGGGCACAAACGCCACGCGCTGTACTCCGAACGCCTCAAAGGGTTTGTCTACACCCAGGTGCACCTGGTGGTGTGGCTGGCGTTTATCGAGTTGGGGCTGCGGGTGTGGGGCCTGTCGATGATTCGCTTTACCGAAGGTGACGGCCATGAAATAGCCGTGAAGCTGTTTGGCCTCGGTGGGACCTTGCTGTTTGCCTGGCTGATCTGGATCCTCAGCGACACCGCCATCCACCACGCCCTGACCCGCTCACGCAAAGGCCTGGCCAACGCGCGTGCGCAAACCATGATGCCGCTGATCCGCAACGTGCTGTTCGTGACCATCTTCATCATCGCCGCCATCGTGGCCCTGGCGAACATGGGCATGAACGTCACGCCATTGCTGGCCGGTGCGGGTGTGATCGGTATCGCCATCGGCTTTGGTGCGCAGTCGCTGGTAGCGGACTTGATCACCGGCTTGTTCATCATTATCGAAGACTCCCTGGCCATCGACGACTACGTAGACGTCGGCGGCCACCTGGGTACGGTGGAGGGCCTGACCATCCGCACCGTGCGCCTGCGCGATATCGACGGCATCGTGCACACCATCCCGTTCAGCGAGATCAAGAGCATCAAGAACTACTCCCGAGAGTTCGGCTACGCGATCTTCCGGGTGGCAATCCCCTACAACATGGAAATTGACGACGCAATCAAGCTGATGCGCGATGTCGGCCACGCCATGCGCAATGACCCGCTGCAACGCCGCAATATCTGGTCGCCGCTGGAAATCCAGGGCGTGGAGAGTTTCGAATCCGGCAGCGCGATCCTGCGCGCACGCTTCAAGACCGCGCCGATCAAGCAGTGGGAAGTCTCGCGAGCGTTCAACCTCTCGCTCAAGCGGCACCTGGATGAAGCAGGGCTCGACCTGGCAACGCCGCGCTTGAGCGTGCAGGTGCTGACCGCCGGCAGCGTGCAGGAGAAAGATCCACAACAATAAGCAAGCAGAGGTTGGTATGCGAATGAACGGTCTGACACACCAATGGGTTTTGGGTTTGCTCTGCGCGGTCACGAGCAGTGCAGTGATTGCCGCCAGCAGCGGCCAGGACGGTGCCAGGGAAACCATTGCCTCCCAGGCAAAAATACTCGAACCCAGCCTGTTGGAAACCCGCCGCGACATCCACGCCCATCCGGAACTGGGCAATACCGAAACCCGCACCGCCGAGTTGGTCGCCAAACAATTGCGCGAACTCGGCCTTGAGGTGAAGACCGGGGTGGCTCGCACCGGCGTCGTTGCCATATTGAAAGGCGCGCTGCCCGGCCCGACCGTGGCCCTGCGCGCCGACATGGATGCGCTGCCGGTCAAGGAAGTCGCCGACCTGCCCTTCGCCTCCAAAGCCAAGGGCACCTACCTGGGCAAGGAAGTCGATGTGATGCACGCCTGCGGTCACGACGCCCATACCGCCATCCTGCTGAGCACTGCGAAGATTCTTACCGGGATGCGCGACCGCCTGCCCGGCACCGTGGTGTTTTATTTCCAACCGGCCGAAGAAGGCCCCAGCGATTTTATCCCCGACGGCAAGAACACCTGGGGCGCGAAGATGATGGTGCAGGAAGGCGTGATGAAAGCGCCCAAGCCTGACGCGGTGTTCGGCCTGCATGTGTGGGCCGGCATACCGGCCGGGCAGATCGCCTACCGCCCAGGCCCGACCCTGGCCAGCTCCGACGACCTGCGCATCAGGATCCTCGGCAAACAGACCCACGCGGGGCAGCCTTGGAACGGCATCGACCCGATCACTGTCGGCGCGCAAACCATTGTCGGTTTGCAGACCGTGGTCAGCCGCCGCACGAATATTTCGTCATCGCCCTCGGTGGTGAGCATCGGCACCATCAACGGTGGCACCCGCTACAACATCATCCCCGAGTCGCTGGAGATGACCGGCACCATCCGCTCCTATGACTACGGGATTCGCCAGAAGCTGCATGCCGATGTGCGCCAGACCGTAGAGAAGATCGCCGAAAGCGGTGGCGCCAAGGCCGAAGTGACGATCATCGAGAAGTACGACCCCACCATCAACAACCCGGCGCTGACCGAGAAAATGCTGCCGAGCCTGCGCTGGGCGGCTCAGGGTGATGTGGTGCAAGGCCCGTTGGTGGGTGGCGCCGAAGACTTCTCGTTCTATGCCAAAGAGGCACCGGGGCTGTTTGTCTTCCTGGGGGTGACACCGAGGGACCAGGACATGAGCAAGGCGGCGCCGAATCACAACCCTGGGTTCTTTGTGGATGAGTCGGCGTTGGTGGTGGGCGTGAGGACGCTGGCGTCGTTGGCGACGGATTACCTCTACACCCACACCCCGCACTAATGCTTGATGTGGGAGGGGGCTTGCTCCCGATAGCAGTGTTTCAGTTGAACATTGGCTGACTGATACACCGCTATCGGGAGCAAGCCCCCTCCCACAGTCGGGCCCAAGTGAATCAGTTGGCGAGGGCGGCACCGTCCATCTTCTGGCGCAAGCTCAACGGACGCATGTCCGTCCACACTTCCTCGATATACGCCAGGCACTCCTTCTTCATGCCACTCTTGCCCACGGTTCGCCAGCCTTCAGGCACAGCCTTGTAGTCAGGCCAGATCGAATACTGCTCTTCGTGGTTGACCACTACCTGAAACAGGATGTCGTCGCGGTCAAATACTGAGGTCATTGCTGTTCTCCATCGCTCAAAGGCTGGCTGCGCACCACGCGCAGCGCTGATATCTGTAGAAACGTACCAGGCACCGCAAAAATTAAACGCCGGCAACCGCCGCCGCCAAGGCGCGCCCGAAGATCTCGGCCACCTGGTCGACTTCGGCCGCGGTGATCACCAGCGGTGGCAGAAAGCGCACCACGCCGCCATGGCGCCCGCCCATCTCCAGGATCAGCCCGCGCTTGAGGCACTCACGCTGCACCAGCGGTGCCAACAGGCGATGCACCGGCGGGTGCCCCAGGCTATCAAGCGGGCCCGTCGGATCCACCAGCTCCACCCCCAGCATCAGCCCACGACCACGGATATCCCCCAACTGCGGGAAGTCGCGCTGCAGGATGCGCAGGTGCTCGCACAGACGCTCGCCCATGGCCGCCGCATGACTGGCCAAGTCGTGATCCTTGAGGTAGCGCATCACCGCCGAGCCCGCCGCCATCGCCATCTGGTTGCCGCGGAACGTCCCGGCATGGGCACCCGGCAGCCAGGTGTCGAGCCAGTCGCGATACACCACCACCGCCAGCGGCAGGCTGCCGCCAATGGCCTTGGACATCACCACCACATCCGGAATGATGCCGGCGTGTTCGAAGGCAAACATCTTGCCGGTACGCCCAAAGCCGCTCTGGATTTCATCGACGATCAGCGCCACCCCCGCTTGCGCGGTGATACGCCTTAAGCCACGCAACCAATCGAGGTCGGCAGGGATCACGCCGCCTTCACCCTGAATCACTTCGACAATCACCGCCGCCGGCAGCACCACCCCGGCTTCGGGATCGTTGAGCAGGTTTTCCAGGTAGTGCAGGTTGGCCCGCACACCCTGGGCGCCGCCCAGCCCGAACGGGCAGCGGTAGTCATACGGAAATGGCAGGAACTGCACGCCATTGCCCAACAACGCCCCCAGCGGCTTCTTCGGCCCCAGGCTGCCCATCAAACTCAACGCCCCCTGGCTCATGCCGTGATAAGCGCCCTGGAACGACAGCACAGTGCTGCGCCCGGTGGCGGTGCGCACCAGCTTCAACGCGGCTTCCACCGCATCGGTGCCGGTGGGGCCGCAGAACTGGATTTTCGCTTCCCGCGCCAGTTCCGATGGCAGCAAGCCGAACAGGTCCTGCACGAACTGATCCTTGACCGGTGTGGTCAGGTCCAGAGTGTGCAGCGGCAACTCGTCGCTCAAGACTTGCTGGATCGCCTGGATCACCACCGGATGGTTATGCCCCAGCGCCAGGGTGCCGGCGCCGGCCAGGCAGTCGATGAAACGCCGCCCCTCGACGTCTTCCACATACAGGCCCTTGGCGCGTTTGAGCGCCAGGGGGATACGCCGCGGGTAGCTGCGGGCGTTGGACTCCTGCTGGCGCTGGCGGGCCAGCAGCGGGGTTTCGTCAAACTGGTAGAGCGTTTCCGCAGGCGCCAGGGCGTCTTCGATACGGCTGGTAGCGACTGACATCTCTCGATCCCTCAATACGCTGATGATGACCAAACTGCCGATCCGTTGGCGGCTGGCCCAAGGGCATGCGCACGGATTTCCTGTTCTGGAAACGCATCAGCTAGAACAGGATTTAGGGGGCGGCGATCGATAACTGATGAATGAAGATGCAAATGGGGGAGCAAGCCTCCTCCCACACTTCATAGCCCGCGGTATTTGTCGTTCAGTGCATACAAGATCGCGCAAGTCTCTGCATCCAGGAACCCGCAATAATCCCTGGCCCGAAAATGCATCTGGAACGCCCGGGTGCGCTGTTCAAAGGCTCGGCGATTCTGCGCGGGCTTATAGCCGTAGCGCTGAAACGCCCGCTCTACCTCAACCTCTGGTGGCAAGCCGACACAAAAGCGGCGCTGGTACATCGCCCGTGTTGGCTCATCAAACCAGGCCCCAATACCGGCCTCATGCAGAACACGCCAGGGCAGCCGCGGCCCCGGATCACTCTTGCGCCAATAGGCCACATCCGAATGCCCGATCAGGTCAGTCGGGCCGACCTGCGGATAACGTGCAAGCACGTCGCGGACTATTGCAATCAACGCATCGATCTGTGCCGGGGAGTATTCGGGAAAGGTAAATACCCCCGCGTCATCCCGCGCCAGGTTGACGATTTCAACGCCAATCGAGCGGCTGTTGAGGTCGTCCCTCCCCGCCCAATGGCTCACTCCCGCGTGCCAGGCGCGTTTGTCCTCCTCCACCAGGCGAAACACGCGCAACTCTTCATAACCCGCGGCGCGGTAGCTGGATTCATCGGGGTCGGGCAGCAGATAGTGGGCGCTGACGCCGTGTTGCGTAAGGGTACGCAGGGACGAAGCAAAAGGCGCCGCGGTGTAGTGCAGAATAACCTGCTGCACGGATTCACCTTGGCGGTCGTTGAAATCCCTGGCTGGGAAACTGGTGTCGATAACCAACATAAGAACCGTCCTTTTCATTTCAGGCCGAATCATTCGGCCCGTTCAAGCGCAAAAAAATTACCGCCATCCTGAAGGGTTGAATGTCAGGCGGGCGGTAATTACTTGGCACATGAAAAGCAAGGTTCAGCGGCGCAGCGGCATACCCAGCTCAACCCGCAAGCCGTCCGGCTGGCTGTCGAACTCAAGCGAGCAGGCGCAGCGCTGCACAATCGCCTGCACGATCGCCAGGCCCAGGCCGCAGCCTTCGCTGTTGCCATTACGCCAGAAGCGCTGGGTAAGGTATTGCAGGTCTTCGCTGGAGATCTGCTTGCCATGGTCACGCACGCGAAACATCACGTTATCCGGGGTAGAAAACACGTGCAGTTCCACGCGGGTATCGGCGGGGGTATGGCGCAAGGCGTTGTCCAGCAGGTTACGCAAGGCCGCGACGGCGAGGCCTACGGGCATTTCTACCGGAACGGGGGAGAGGTCCGGCGCAAGAATAAGATCGATACGGGAATTGTCACCGGCATTGGCGTCCTGAATCGCCAACCTGGCGACTTCTTCGGCACTGGACTGCAAGCCATCGTCAAACGACAAGCTGCCCTCCACCCGCGCCAACAGCAACAATTGCTCCAGCGTGCGATGCAAGCGGTCGGCGCCCTCCTCGGCGTGCGCCAGCGACTGGTCGCGCGCCGCACCTTCGGTCATGCGCGCCACTTGCAGGTGGGTCTTGATTGCCGTCAACGGGCTGCGCAGTTCATGGGCCGCGTCACCGGTCAGGCGGCGCTCGCGCTCGATGGTCTTGGCGATGCGCTGCAACAGTTGGTTCTGGGTGTCGAGCAACGGCTTGAGCTCGCTGGGCAACGGGTGAATCTGCAAGGGTTCGAGAGAGTCGGCGCTGCGGCGCATCAAGGCGTCGCGCATACGATTGAGCGGCACCAGGCTCTGGCCGATGCCCAGCCACAACAGGCACAGGCAACCGAGCAATGCCACGCCGACCGGTACCGATGCTGCCAGCAGGATCGACAGGTTGAGTGCCTCACGCTCCACCTGGCGGTCTGCGGTGGTGATCAGCAGGTCGCCCCGGGACAGGGTGAAACTGCGCCAACCCACGCCATCGATCATCTGGTCACGAAAACCACTCCTGCGCGACTCCAGACCTTCATCCGGGGTCGTGTGGCTGCGTGCCAGGATCTCGCCGCGCAAGGAACTGACCTGGCAGGCCATGCCCCCCGGCACATTCAACTGTTCGGTGCGCAAATGTGCACCACCGCTGACGCTGGCCAAACCCGGCATCTGCTCGGTGAGCCCGGCTACCATGCGCGCCGAGGCCACCAGGCGCTGGTCGAGGGAGAACATCATCTGGTTGCGCAAATCGTTGAGCATCCAGGCGGCCGCCAGCACCCAGATCAGCACAAAAGCGGCGCCCAGCTTGAACGTCAGGCGCAGGCGCAAGCTCATCACTGAGTGTTCTCTCCTGCATCAGCCGGCCCCAGGCGATAGCCCAAGCCCCTGACGGTCTCGACGATGCCATTGCCCAACTTGCGCCGCAGGTGATGGATATGCACGTTGAGCGCGTTGCTTTCCAGCTCATCACTGAACCCGTAGATGCTGTCCTTGAGCTGCTCGCTGGACAACACACGGCCCTTGTTGTGCAGCAGCGCCTGCAACAGCGCCTGTTCGCGACGGGACAGGTCCACCGGCTGGCCATCCAGGAAGGTCTCGCGGCTGCTGGGGTCGTAGGCCAGGCGGCCGTGCTCGATCAGGTTGACACTGCGCCCCGCCACCCGACGCAACAGGGTTTGCAGGCGGGCGGCGAGTTCGCGCAGGTCGAAGGGCTTGAGCAGGTAGTCATCGGCGCCAGCTTGCAGGCCGTCGACGCGGTTGGTCACCGAGTCCCGCGCGGTGAGGATCAGCACGGGAATTTCCAGGCCCTGGCTGCGCTGTTGTTGCAGCAGCTTGAGGCCATCTTCGTCAGGCAGGCCGAGGTCGAGCACCATGATGTCGAACGCTGCAGCCTTGAGCATCGCCCTGGCGGCTGCGGCCGTGGCCACGCGCTCGACCGTAAAGCCCTGGGCACCGAGGCCGGCCACGATACCGCTGGCGATCAGTTCGTCGTCTTCACAGACCAGTACGTGCATGCTGAACCCTTCATGAAAGATGGGGGTGATTAGAAAAGCGCCAGATTAAGCGCGCATTATGCCGCTAAAGTTCACAACATCAGATTATCCCTACACTCTAGAATAGCGTCCGGTTAATCATCGGTTAATCAGCGCCACACATTGTGTGCCTCACTTGCATCGAACTAAGGCTTGACCATGCGGCATCTGTTTACCTTTCTGCTGGTGTTGTTCGCGGGATTCGCCCAGGCAGCGCCGGGCAACCCCTTCGAAACCAAACCCGACTTTCTCCCGGTGGGCAAAGCCTTCACCTTTACCTCCGAACGTCTTGAAAGTGGCGAAACCCAACTGTATTGGCAGATAGCCGACGGTTACTACCTGTACCAGCAACGCATGAAGTTCGACGGTTTGGCCGAACAACCCGTGCTGCCCCAGGGTGAAGCCCATAGCGATGAGTTCTTCGGCGAACAGCAAGTGTATCGCCAGGGCCTGGAAGTGAAGATCCCGGCCGGCGCCACCGGCAAGGTCAAGCTGGGCTGGCAGGGCTGTGCCGATGCGGGCCTGTGTTATCCACCGCAGTCGATCACCGTGGACCTGGGCGGCAACCCGGCCGTAGCCGCTACCGCGCAGGCCCAGGACCAAAGCCTGGCCAGCGGCCTGCAACAACGCAGCCTGGGCTGGAGCCTGCTGATCTTCTTTGGCCTGGGCCTGTTGTTGGCGTTTGCGCCCTGCTCGCTGCCGATGCTGCCGATTCTCGCCGGCCTGGTGGTTGGCAGTGGCGCCAGCCCGCGCCGTGGTTTTGCCTTGGCCGGTAGCTACGTGGTGTGCATGGCACTGGTGTATGCGGGCCTGGGTGTGATGGCCGCGCTGCTTGGCGCCAACCTCGCCGCGCTGCTGCAAACCCCGTGGATACTCGGCAGCTTTGCCGCGCTGTTCGTGCTGCTGGCCCTGCCGATGTTCGGCTTCTTTGAATTGCAGTTGCCCGCCTTCCTGCGCGACCGTCTCGATAACGTCAGCCGCCAGCAAAGCGGTGGCAGCCTGGTGGGTGCTGGTGTGCTCGGCGCGCTGTCCGGCCTGCTGGTGGGCCCGTGCATGACCGCGCCCCTGGCCGGCGCCCTGCTGTATATCGCCCAGAGCGGCAATGCGCTGCACGGTGGCCTGATCCTGTTCGCCATGGGCATCGGTATCGGCATTCCGCTATTGCTGCTGGTGACCGTGGGCAATCGCTTCCTGCCCAAGCCGGGCACCTGGATGAACGTGCTCAAGGGTATCTTCGGCTTCCTGTTCCTGGGCACCGCTGTGCTGATGATTCGCCCGGTGGTCGGCGACAGCCTGTGGATCGGCCTGTGGGGTGCATTGGCGCTGGTGATGGCGTACTGCGGCTGGACACTGGCCCGTGAGTTCGGCCTGGCCGCCAAGGTGTTCGGCGCAGGTTCCCTGGTGCTGGGCCTGTGGGGCGCGATACTGGTGGTGGGCGCAGCCGGTGGCAGCGATGAGCTGTGGCAACCGTTGAAGGTTTACAACGGTTCAACGGTCGCCGGTGCACCGAGTGCTCACGATGCCTTCACCACCATCAATGACCCGGCCGTGCTGCAAAGCCAGCTCGACAGCGCCAAGGCCCAGGGCCACTGGGTGCTGCTGGACTATTACGCTGACTGGTGCGTGTCGTGCAAGATCATGGAAAAACAGGTGTTCGGCAAACCCGAGGTGATGGACGCGCTCAAAGACGTGCGCCTGCTACGCCTGGACGTCACCGCCGACAACGCTGCCAGCCGCGAACTGCTGGGCCGCTACAAGGTGCCGGGGCCACCGAGCTTCGTGTGGATCGGCCCGGACGGTGATGAACGTCGCGCCCAACGCATCACCGGCGAAGTGGATGCCGCCGCCTTCCTGCAACGCTGGACGCAAACCCGAGACGCGCGCTGATGTTGACCCTGACCATCGGCACATTCGCCATCGCCCTGAATCACATCCTGCTGATCAGCGCGCTGATTCTCGCCACCCTGGTGGGCTGGCGCGTGGCCAAGCGTGGCGGTGAGAACCCCGAATCGGTGCTGTTCAGCCTGTTCCTGCTGGGCATGTTGGCCGCCCGCGTCAGCTTCGTGCTGATGTACTGGAGTTATTACAGCAACGACTGGGTCGAGGTGGTCGACCTGCGTGACGGTGGCTTCCTCGCCTGGCCCGGCATCATCGCGCTGGTGCTCGGCGCGCTGGCGTATGGCTGGCGTCGCCCGGCCCTGCGCAAGCCGCTCAGCGCCGGGGTGATCACCGGTCTGTTGTTCTGGGGCATGGCCAGCCTATCCCTCAGCCTGTATGAAAAAGGCACGCGCCTGCCGGACATCACCCTGCGCAACGCCAATGGCGAGGTGGTGCAACTGGCGGATTACCAGGGTGGCCCGCTGGTGATCAACCTGTGGGCCACCTGGTGCCCGCCGTGCCGGCGCGAAATGCCCGTGCTGGAAAACGCCCAGCGTATGCGCCCCGATGTGACCTTTCTGTTCGTCAACCAGGCCGAGAGCATGCAAAGCGTCAGCACCTACCTGGCCACCCAGGGCCTGAACCTGGACAACGTGCTGTTCGACGCCAGCGGCCGCCTCGGCCAGGCCGTGGGCTCCATGGCCCTGCCGACCACGCTGTTCTACCAAGCCGATGGGCGCCTGATCAACAGCCACCTGGGCGAACTCTCCGAAGCCAGCCTGGCCCGCGCCATGGAACCCTTCGATGACACCACGACAAGGAAACCGACATGCCTCGCCTCCGCCACCTGCTGACCCTGCTGCCCTTGACGCTCGCCGCCTCCCTGGCCCAGGCCGAAGACTGGCCGGCGCCGATCAAACAGATCGAAGCCAAGGGCGCCAGGATCATCGGTAAATTCGATGCCCCCAGCGGCCTCACCGGCTACGCCGCGCAATACCAGAACCGTGGCATGGCCCTGTACCTGACCGCCGACGGCAAAAACGTGATCGCCGGCAACCTGTACGACGCCCAGGGCAATGACCTGAGCACCGCGCCCCTGGAAAAACTGGTGTACGCACCCATGGCCAAGGAAGTCTGGGCCAAGATGGAAAACAGCAGCTGGATCCAGGACGGCGATAAAAACGCCCCGCGTACCGTGTACCTGTTCAGCGACCCCAACTGCCCGTACTGCAACATGTTCTGGGAACAGGCGCGGCCGTGGGTCAAGGCCGGCAAGGTGCAGTTGCGCCACATCATGGTCGGCATCATCCGCGAAGACAGCCCAGGCAAATCCGCCGCCCTGCTCGCCGCCAAAGACCCGCAAAAAGCCCTGCAAGAACACGAAGCGGCCGGCAAAGGCAGTAAGCTCAAGGCGCTGGAGAAGATCCCGGCCGAGGTCGAGGCCAAGCTCGATGCCAATATGAAGTTGATGGATGAACTGGAGTTGTCAGCAACGCCGGCGATTTTCTATCTGGATGACAAGGGTGGATTGCAGCAGCAACAGGGGGCGCCGTCGCCGGAGAAGTTGGTGAAGATTTTGGGGCCGAAGTAAGTTGATAAAAACGACGTGCATAAAGCGCCCACCCTAAGCAGGTGGGCGTTTAGTCAAGCTGACTGAAGCTACAACCAGAAGGTAAAGAAATCAAAGTACATCCAATCGCCAGACGATATCTCTATGTAGCCTATTACCGAACCTACCGGTGCAGAAAAATCGATCCAACTATTCAAAGGACTCCCATTTAAATTTACTGCACCTAAATATCCGCCAGACGGACTGTAAAAACTCACTGTCGTAGGATAGTGATTCCAGGTATATGCACACTTCACACGCTTACATGTAAAGGTTAAATCAAGGCGCACTCTTTGATGACTCGGCGTCTGGCCTAACCCATCCGCAAAAACAAGTGCCTGCCCCTCTAGCATCCCTGGCGTCGATGGGAATGTTGAGATACCCATTGTTCCTGGCCCAGACAGAAAACGTATGTTCATTGTCGGGATGCTAATGCTTCCGCCTGCAGAAATCAGTCGGGTCGGCTGCCCAGTGAAGTTCTCATAGCGAACCTTAGGTGGAACACGCACTTTCAAAACCCGCGATGGGCATACTACGTTCTCCTTCAAACTGCCCTGCGTGGACACGCTGAAAGTGAGGATAAAGTCGGTGTCGTCTTTTAACTTATCCAAGGCGGCTCGCAGCACGGGGCCCGCCACCCCTTTAGTCACCTCCTCATCCGTAATGACTCTGTTCTCATACACAACAAACGTGTACGGATTGCCGTTTTCATCTAAGCCCGTGGCGCGCAGCCAGCATATGTGACCTTTGCGCAAAAACCACATTGAACTTTCGAAGGAGTTAGCATTCCCGTCAATGACTCTCAAATCCACAACGCCACGATCTACCCCGGGCGGCGACGCCTCCAGCACGTTTGGCGTTTCCAGACGCGTGGGCAGGTTAATCTTCAAATTCAACGGCGCTGAAGTCTGTGCTTCACTACATTTGGTGACCACGGTGTAAGTGATTTCCACCGTTTCGCCCATGCTCTCTATCGCCGCATCAGCAGGCAGGGAAAACTTGACAATGCCGTCACGATTGCCAGCTTCAGATTTCAATTCCCAGCAGAGGCCGTTGGGTCTTTTCCAGCAAACACTGATCTCATGCTTTTCACTCATACGCAGATAATTGACGATTACTTCTAAGCCATGTCGAGCATTCCACGGCTCCAATTCGTCCCCCTCCGCCTGCGCAACTTTGGGCGCAGGCAGCACTAGCTCTTCTTGGACGATATGGAAAGTCGCCGCCGGAGCCTCGATAGCTTTTGATCGGTCAGAGGCTTCGCAGAAACTCACGGCAAAATGCAGTTCAAAATCACTGCAATCAGCCAGTGGTAGCAGTTTGTCTCTCGAGATAAACGTCTCAACACCTTTATTTTTCCAGTCCTCCGTAACAGGCGCCTTCGTCAAAATTTCCGATTGGTAGCTACTTCCGTCCTCATGTTCACCGGTGATCCACATCCAGCAAAACGTTGAGCATGTGGCATAGTCGCCAATATGAACAAACGCCGATGCGTCCTCATCGAAAATATTGAGGTTAACGTGGCCTCTGCAATTTCCGACTTGGAAAGTCTAGGCTTCAGCACATCGACCACCCGCTCCGGCGACTGAGGCTCTGGACCCATCACATTAGGAAATTGAACGGTATAGCTCAGCGTCATCGGCTTATTAAAGAAACAAGCAATCACACAGCGCGGTAACTTGACGGACGCCGGGTCCCCATCGCTTTCAATATCCACACAACCCAGTAACTTCGATCCGTAGCCGGGACCGCTTACGTAGAAGCAGATCTGATCACCGGCATAAGTGTCCAGCTCCGGCGCATCTATATCTCCCCCATTTTTAGTGAGCTCCGGATTGAGGCACCACTTATCATCGAAAAACGCAGACTGCCGCAAATGGGGAGGCAGCAAATTCTCCAGGCCTTGATCCCCAATGAAAGCAGCGGTACGACGATGTTGGATTTGAAGAGCGTTCCTGGGAAGACGGGTCTCTTCATCAGGGTTTTCAACTTCAGCCGGCGGTTGGGGCTCCTCGCCACTGGTGATCCAGGCAGCCTGACAAGTAATTGATTCGTAACGTGGCTTTTGACGTGCCAGCCAACCACGAGGAATCGGAAATTCAAGTTTTTCGCCTGATGCTATATCTTCGAGCGTTAATGCATACCCGTAAGCCACGATATAGAAAACGGGTTTTCCACTGAATTGCTCAATAACGACACTGCAATAAATTTTATCTCCAACCTGGGCAAGTGGAGGAATAGGTATTTCAACTATCTCATCGCCTTTGTGATCGTGCATGTCATAGGTTGGCGTATTTTGGAATATCTTTTCATCTCTTAATCGAGGCGCTAGCGCTTTACTTTGTTCTGCAGAGTAAAAAGTCACCCCCACTTCCTTGGTTAGTGAAACGGCTGGTTTACCGCTCACTGTGCCCTCGTACCATACGATCAGCGTGTACCCCATGGACATGGTCAGGTATTTCTGCGGAATCAGGATTTCCCTGGCACCCGGCTGCCCGCTTGAGTCAACAACATCATTCAAGCGGATCTCTGGCGCCTCCTTTATGCTGAACTTTACGGTGATGTCCAACCTGTCCATGCGCGAGTCGACAGTCAGGTATGAGTCCTTCTCCATCGCTTCTGCCGTAATCGTCCCGTACAGCTCACTGGAGATGATGGGCGCGTCGACTTCTAGCGCCTGCGGCTGTGGCGTAATTGAAGGCGTTGACGCATTGTCGGTATTTGAGGGGGTTTCAGGAGTGGATGTTTGCTTGGCCACTTTCAGAACTCCGTGTTCAAGAGAGGTAGGTATCCTCGACCAGCCCAGTCCGGCCAAGGCACTCCCTTAAGTGAGTCCTATTTTTTCGCCCCCGCCTACTGTCAGAATTGACAGTTCGCGCTAAAAAAACGGCGCTGCCCGACCAACGGACAGCGCCCTTTGCGCCTTAGAGCCCCTCCAACTCCGCCATCAAATCACTCAACCGATCCACCTTCTCGGCACTGATTTCATTGGCGGCCAACCCGTGGATATACGCGGCCAACTCCGCCACCGTGCTGCACTCGAACATCGCCCGCAGCGGCACATCGCGCTGCAACGTTTTCTGCACCCGCGAAGCGATCTGCGTAGCCAGCAGCGAGTGCCCACCCAGTTCGAAGAAATTGTCCTGCACCCCTACCCGCTCGACTTTCAGCACTTCGGCCCAGATAGCCGTCAACGTGGCTTCCAGTTCAGTGCGCGGCGCCACATAGTCCTGGCTGTGCAACTGGCCGATCTCCAAAGCCGGCAGAGCCTTGCGGTCGAGTTTGCCGTTGGCATTCAGGGGCAGGCGATCAAGCCATAGCCAATGCAGCGGCACCATGTATTCGGGCAGTTCGGCACGCAGGCGTTGCTTGATGCGCTCCAAGTGTTCGCTCGGGTCCAGCGTGGCGTCGGCAGCCACCAGATAGCCAACCAGATGTTTGCCATTGACGCCCTCTTGCACACCCACCGCCGCGTCGCGCACCTGCGGTTGCTCGTGCAGGCGCGCTTCGATTTCACCCAGTTCGATGCGGTAGCCGCGAATCTTCACCTGGTGGTCAATACGACCGACATACTCCAGCACACCATCGCTGCGACGCCGCGCCAGGTCGCCGGTACGGTAGAGGCGCTCGCCGGGCGCGCCAAAGGGGTTGGGTACAAACGCCTGGGCGGTGCGCAGCGGATCGCTGACGTAGCCGCGACCGACACCGGTGCCGGCGACGCACAGTTCACCGACTGCGCCCTGGGGCACCAAGTCGAGCGCACCGTCGAGCAGGTACAAACGGTTGTTGTCGGTCGGCGTACCAATCGGCAGGTAAGTGCCACGGGTCGAGGCCAGGTCGACGCGGAAGAACGCCACATCATCCGAGCACTCCGCCGGGCCATAAGCGTTAACCAGACCAATCTGCGGATAGCGCAGTAACCACTGGTGCGCCAGTTCCGGAGGCATTGCCTCACCCGTCGGCAACATCCAGCGCAGGCCATCGAGGCCGATACGCTCCTGGGCCAACATGCCCTGGATCAGCGACGGCACACTCTCCAGCACAGTGATGCCCTGTGCTTGAACGTGCGCCAGCAACCCCTGCGGATCATGGGCAATGGTGTTCGGCACAATATCTACCCGCGCACCAAACAGCGGCGCGGCGAGGAACTGCCAGACGGAAATATCAAAACTTTGCGAAGCGGTCTGGGCGATCACATCCGCGTCGCTCAGACCCAGATACGGCACCTTGCTCAACTGGTTGTTGAGCATCCCGCGCTGTTCAACCATCACGCCCTTGGGCAAGCCGGTGGAGCCCGAGGTATAGATCACGTAGGCGAGGTTGTCCGGGGCGCTATAGAAGCCTGGGTTTTCGCCACGGGCAGGGATTTCCTCCCACACCAGCAGTTGGCAATCGACCCCTTCGAGCAGTTCGATGGCCTGTTCCCGGCACGCCTCGGTGCACACCAGCAAGGGCGTGCGGCTCAGGTCGATGATGCGGCTAAGGCGCGGACCCGGCAGCCCCGGATCCAGCGGCAGGTAGCCGGCACCGGCCTTGAAACTGCCGATGATCATGCCCAGCAGGTCCAACCCACGTTCAGCCAGCAACGCCACCGGTTGGTCCAGGCCCACACCCGCCGCAATCAGCGCGTGGCCCAGGCCATTGCTGCGGCGGTTCAGCTCGTCATAGCTCCATTGCTGGTCGAGGCAACTGGCGGCGATACGCTGCGGATGTTGCGCCACCTGTTGCTCGAACAACTCGATGTAGCTGCGCTCCAGCGGGTAGGCATGTGCGCTCTGGTTACAGCCTTCCACCAGGAATTCACGTTCCTGCTCGCCAATCAGCGGCAAATCAGCCATGTCGCCATGGAAGCCTTGCACCAGCGCCAGCAGCAGGCGCTTGAACTCACTGAGCATGCCTTGCACGGTGCTTTCGTCGAAGTAGCGCTGGTCGTAGGACAGGTGCAAACCAAGGTCATCCCCTGGATAACACACGGCAGTCAGCGGGAAGTTGGTGTGGGTGCGCCCGGAATCGGACGTGGCATTCAGGCTTTGCGCACGGTCCAGCACCGAGACTTCCACCGGGGCGTTTTCGAACACAAACAGGCTGTCGAACAACGGCTGGCCCTTGGGCAGTTCGCTGTGCTCCTGGATGGTCACCAGCGGCAGGTATTCGTACTCGCGCAACTGCATATTGCTGTCGAGCAAACCGCTCAACCACTGGCGCACGCTGCAAGGCTGGCCGTCCTCGGGCAGTTTCACCCGCAGTGCGATGCTGTTGATAAACAGGCCGACGGTACGTTGCATCTCGGGCATCTCTACCGGGCGCCCGGCCACGGTGACACCGAACAACACATCGCGATCGCCACTCAAGCGACGCAGCACCAATGCCCATGCCGCCTGGGCAAAGGTGTTAACGGTGAGCTGGTGCGCCTGCGCCAGCTCACGCAGTTGCGCACCGTCACGGGCATCGAGGCGGGTGTAGCAGTCGCCCACCACCATGCCGCCGCTACCGCCGGCATGTTCGCGCAGGAACGGGCGATCGCTCGGGATCGGCGTGGTGCGTTCGAAGCCTTGCAGGTTTTGTTGCCACCACTGGCGCGCTTCATTGAGGTTCTGGCGTTGCAGCCAGGCGATGTAGTCGCGGTAGCGCGGCGGCGTCGCCAGTTGCGCGTCGCGACCCTCACCCAGGGCCATGTAGATATCGAAGAAATCATTCATCAACAGCGAACGGCACCATGCATCGATGAGGATGTGGTGGTTGCTCATCATGAACCAGTAACGTGCCTCCCCCACGCGGATCAGGCGCAAGTGGAACGGGGCCTGGTTGAGCAGATCGAATCCTGCTTCACGCTCGGCCTTGAGCAACGCTTGCAGGCGCGGTTCCTGCTCATCCTGCGGGTCGGCGCTCCAGTCCAGGTATTCAATCGGCGTACTGCCGGGCTTGTGGATCACTTGCAGCATGTCTTCGCCGACGTTCCAGCAGAACGAAGCGCGCAAGGCTTCGTGGCGGGCGATCACCGCTTGCCAGGCCTGGGCAAAACGCTCCGGGTCCAGGGCGCTGTTGATGCGGTAACGGTCCTGCATGTAATACAGGCCGGTGCCCGGTTCCAGCAAGGTATGCAGCAACAGGCCCTCTTGCATCGGGGTGAGCGGGTAGACGTCTTCGATGGCGCTGGCCGGAACCGGCAAGGCATCCAGTTGCGCCTGGGTCAGGTGCGCCAGGGGGAAATCGGACGGTGTGAGGCCTCCGGCATCGTCCTGCAGGCAATGGGCGATCAGGCTGCGCAGTTCGGCCAGGTAGGCGTCGGCCAGCCTGCCGATGGTGTGCGCATCGTGGCGTTCACGGCTGAAGGTCCAGCGCAGCACCAGCTCACCGCCGTAGACCTGGCTGTCGACACTCAGCTCATTGGGCAGCGGTGCATCCGGGTCATGGGCCAGGCCGGCGGACTCATCCAGCGGGTGGAACAGCGCCTCGGCGCCAAAGCTCTGGTCGAACTGACCGAGGTAGTTGAAGGTGATGTCGGCGCCTGGCAATGCCGCCATGCTGCGTTTGCACAGGTCGTCCGCCAGGTAGCGCAGCACGCCGTAGCCCAAGCCCTTGTGCGGCACGCCGCGCAGTTGCTCCTTGATCGCCTTGATCGAGGCGCCCTGCTCGGCCAGCGGGGTCAGACGCAACGGGTAGGCGCTGGTGAACCAACCGACGCTGCGCGTCAGGTCGATCTCATCGAACAACGGTTCGCGGCCGTGGCCTTCCAGCTGAATCAAAGCCGAGTCGTGGCCGCTCCAGCGGCACAGCACGCGGGCCAGGGCCGTCAACAATAAGTCGTTGACCTGGGTGCGGTACGCGCTCGGCGCTTGCTGCAACAGTTGGCGCGTGGTCTCTGCGTCCAGGCGCACGCTGACCGTCTCGGCGTCACGATTGCGCAAGCTGCCTTGCGCGCGTGCCACCGGCAGTGTCACGGCCGGGCCGGCCAACTGGTCCTGCCACAGGCTTAACTCTTCGCGCAGGGATTCGCTGCCGGCGTACGCCTGCAAACGCGCGGCCCAATCGCGCAACGCGCTGGTCTTGGCCGGCAGGCTGACAGACTGGCCGTCACTGAGTTGGCGATAAACGTTTTGCAGATCCTCCAGCAATACACGCCACGACACGCCATCGACCACCAGGTGATGGATCGCGATCAGCAAGCGCTGCTGGCCCTGCGGCCCGTCCACCAGCAACGCACGCAACAGCGGCCCGTGCTCAAGGTCGAGGCTGCGCTGGGTATCGGTGAACAGCGCGGTGCATTGCTCCATGTCGCGCACCTGCGCCTGCATCAGCACGCCGCCTTCCGGCACGGCCAGGTGTTCGGCATGCCACTGCGCGTCGCGCCGGGTGAAGCTCAGGCGCAGCGCGTCGTGATGTTCCAGCACCGCCAGCAACGCTTGCTCCAGGCGATGGGGGTCGAGCAGTTGCAACGGCTTGAGCACCAGCGCCTGGTTCCAATGCTGGCGCGCCGTAATATCGGTGTCGAAGAACCAATGCTGGATCGGCGTAAGCCCAGAGCTGCCGGTCAATACACCTTGCTCGGCGGTGACCTGCTGCGAACGGGTGGCGACAGCGGCCAGGGTTTGCACGGTCTGGTGCTGGAACAGGTCACGGGGGCTGAAATGGATCCCGGCCTGGCGCGCCCGGCTGACCACCTGGATCGACAGGATCGAGTCACCGCCCAGCTCAAAGAAGTTATCGTCGAGGCCGACTTGCTGCACATTCAACACCGCGCACCAGATGGCGGCCAGGCTGTGTTCCAGCGCATTGCGTGGCGCTACGTAGGCTTGGCGATTGGCCTCAGGGTCCGGCTCAGGCAAGGCGCGGCGGTCGAGCTTGCCGTTGGCGGTCAGCGGCATACTGTCCAGCACGATCAAATGCGCAGGCACCATGTAGTCCGGCAGTTGCGCCTTGAGGTGCGCCTTCAGCGCCTCGCGCAAGGCGACAGGCTCGGCATCGCTGACCAGGTACGCCACCAGTTGCTTGCCGCTCGGTGCATCCAGGGCCAGCACTACCGCTTCGCGCACGGCGGCATGTTCGAGCAAGCGCGTTTCAATCTCGCCCAACTCGATACGGAAACCGCGAATCTTCACCTGGTGGTCGATACGCCCCAGGTATTCCACCAGGCCATCGGCGCGTTGACGCACCAGGTCGCCGGTGCGGTACAGGCGCCCGCCCTTGGCGGCAAACGGATCGGCGACAAACCGCTCCGCCGTCATCCCTGGCCGGCGGTGGTAGCCCTGGGCCAGGCCGGCACCGCCGATATACAACTCACCACTGGCGCCTTGGGGCACCAGCGCCAGGTCGGCGTCGAGAATGTAGGCCACGCGCTCACCGATGATGCTGCCAATCGGCACGCTGCCGGCGCCCTCCTCCAACTGCTGCGGCGCCAGGCTGGCCAGCGGCATCACCACGGTTTCGGTGGGGCCATAGGCGTTGAAGAACACCTCAGGCATGAACGCCGCACGAATACGTTGCAGGTGCTCGCCGGTCAAGGCTTCGCCACCGGTGATGCACATGCGCACCGGCAAGGTCTGCTGCCGGGTCGCCAGCCACTGCGCCAACTGGCTGCCATAGCTGGGGGTAAAGCCAAGGACATTGATGCGATGGGTACGAATCAGCGCGCAGATTTCTTCGGCATCCCACTGGCCCTGGGCGCGCAATACCACGTGGGCACCGCTGAGCAGCGGCACCAGCAAACGCTCGGTGGCGGCGTCGAAGTTGATCGAATAAAAGTGCAGCTCGCAGTCATCCGGACGCATACCGAACCGTTCGATCACCGCCTGACAATGCATGGCGATTTCACCGTGGGACACCACCACGCCCTTGGGCTTGCCAGTGGAGCCGGAGGTATAGATCAGGTACGCCTGGTGTTGCGCCAGGCTCACAAACGGCAGCGCATCGGCAGGGTAATTCTCCAGCACCGGCAGGTCGTCTTCCAGGCACCAGCACGCCACGGTCGTCGGTAATTCGCCGAGGGCTTCGAACATCGCCGCATCGCTGAGCAGCAGGCCGATGTCGCTGTCCTCGATCATGTAATGCAGGCGGTCCAACGGGTATTCCGGGTCCAGCGGCACATAGGCGCCACCGGCCTTGAGGATCGCCAGCAGGCCGATGACCATTTCCAGCGAGCGCGGCAGTGCCAGGCCGACCCGTACCTGCGGGCCCACCCCGCGCTCGCGCAGCATCCAGGCCAGGCGGTTGGCGCGGGCGTCCAGCTCAGCATAAGTGAGGGTCATACCGGCAAAGGTCAGCGCTGGGGCATCGGCACGCTGGCTGGCTTGATGGCTGAACAGCTGATGGATGCATTGGTCGAGGCGATGCTCGCCCTTCTCAACCCCGAGGCTGTCCTTCAATGCGCGCTGTTCATCTGCGCTCAGCAACGGCAATTCGCTGAGACGCTGCTGCGGGTTGGCGATCAAGGCGTGCAACAGGTTGCGCCAATGTTCGGCCATGCGCGCAATGCGCGGTTCATCAAACAGGTCGGTGCTGTAGGTCAGGCAGCAACCCAGGCGATGGTCGAGGTCGGTGACTTCCAGGTTAAGGTCGAACTTGGTCGCCCGCGCATCGTTGGCCAGGTACTCGACGGTCATGCCCGCCAGTTGGCGGCTCTGCTGGAACTCCCAGCGCTGCACGTTGCACATCACCTGGAACAGTGGGTTATACGCGGCACTTCGCGCCGGTTGCAGGGCTTCCACCAGATGATCGAACGGCAGGTCCTGGTGAGACTGGCCCTCGATCACCGTATGACGGACTTGCTCGAACAGCTGGGCGACACTCATCTGCCCATCGAGCTGGCAACGCAGCACCTGGGTGTTGAGGAACGCGCCGATCAGCCCTTCGCTTTCCGGACGAATGCGGTTGGCGACCGGCGCGCCAATGCGCAGGTCGGTCTGGCCGCTGTAGCGGTAGAGCAACACGGCCAGGGTGGCGGTCATGGTCATGAACAGCGTGAGGCCGCGCTCGGCATTGAAGGCGCGCACGCGGGCCGCCAACTCATCGCTCAGGTCAAAGCGGTACAGCTCGCCCTGGTGGCTTTGTACCGCAGGCCGTGGGCGATCACCGGGCAGTTCCAGCAGAGGATGTTCAGTGCCCAGTTGCGCGGTCCAGTAATCCAGCTGGCGTTGGCGCTCGCCGGACTCCAGCCACTGGCGCTGCCACACGCTGTAGTCGAGGTACTGCACCGGCAGCGGCACCAGCGGCGAATCGCGTTCGTCGATAAAAGCTTCGTACAAGGCGCTGAGTTCACGGGCAAAGATGTCCATGGCCCAGCCTTCGGTGACGATATGGTGCAGGGTCAGCACCAGGTAGTGTTCCTGCTCGCCGGCCTTGACCAGGCAGGCCCGCAGCAGCGGCCCGGTTTCCAGGTTGAACGGCGTGTGCGCTTCTTGATCCGCCAGTTGCTGCAAACCCAGCTGGCGTTCAGCTTCACTAAGCGCTGAGAAATCCTGCCAGTCCATGCGTACGCCGGTCTGCGGTGCGACCTTCTGGCGCGCCACGCCGTCGACGCTCGGGAAGGTGGTACGCAGGGTTTCGTGACGCATGATCAATGCCTGCAACGCCGCCTCAAAACGTTGCACATCCAGCACGCCGCGCAGGCGCGCCATGCCGCCGACGTTGTAGGCCGGGCTGTCCGGTTCCATCTGCCAGAGGAACCACATGCGCTGCTGGGAATAGGACAAGGGCACGGGCGCGCTACGGTCGACTTTGGCGATTGCGCTTTGTTGGTTGCGCTGCCCCGCCGCCTGGATCAGCCCGACCTGCTCGACAAAGGCGCCCAACTCACTGGCTTCGAACAGGGTGCGCAACGGCAGCTCGACGTCACACGCCTGGCGGGTGCGCGAGATGATTTGCGTGGCCAGCAACGAGTGCCCGCCCAAGGCGAAGAAGTCATCGCGCAGGCCAATGCGCGGCAGGCCCAAGACCTCGCGCCAGATCGCGGCGATTTGCAGCTGCAAAGGCGTGTGCGGTTCGACGTGTTCGCGGGTTTGCCAGACCGGCTCGGGCAAGGCGCGCCGGTCGAGCTTGCCGCTGGGGCTCAGCGGCATGGCGTCCAGGCGCATCAACAGCGCGGGCACCATGTACTCGGGCAATTGGGCAGCCAGGGCGGTTTTGACCTGTTGCTCATCCAGTTCGGTGTGGGCGGTGTAATAGCCGATCAACTGCGCATCGCGCACCAGCACCACGGCTTGGGCGATACCGTCCTGGGCCAGCAGGCGTGCTTCGATTTCTTCCGGTTCCACCCGGAACCCACGCAGTTTGACCTGCTGGTCCAGGCGCCCGAGGTATTCAAGCACGCCATCGGCACTCCAGCGCGCCCGGTCACCGGTGCGATACAGGCGTGCGCCCGCCGCACCCAAGGGGTCCGCAACAAAGCGTTCGGCCGTCAGCCCGGCACGACCAAGATAACCACGCGCCAGGCCGATGCCGCCGATGCACAACTCGCCCGGCACCCCGGCCGGCAGCGGGTTGAGCTGCTCGTCGAGCACGTGGCAGATCACATTGCCCAACGGCCGACCAATCGGCGAGCGCTCACCATCGGTGGCGGAGCAATGCCAATGAGTAACGTTGATCGCGGTTTCGGTCGGGCCATAACGGTTGTGCAACTGCACCGCCGGCAACTGCGCCAACACGCGGTTGCGCAACTCGGCGGGCAGGGCTTCGCCACCGGAGAACATACGGCGCAAGCTGGTGCATTCGGCTGCCAGCGGTTCATCGATAAACAGCTGTAACAACGGTGGCACAAAGTGCAGCGTGGTCACGCCATGTTCCTGCACCAACTGCGCGATGCGGTGCGGGTCGCGGTGTTCACCCGGCCCCGCGAGCACCAGGCGGCAACCGGTGATCAGCGGCCAGAAACACTCCCACACCGACACGTCGAAACTGATCGGCGCCTTTTGCATCAGCACATCGGTTTCATTCAATTGATAGGTGGCCTGCATCCACTGCAAACGTTCTGCCAGCGCGCCATGGGTGTTGCCCACGCCCTTGGGTTGGCCGGTGGAACCGGAGGTATAAATCACGTAGGCAAGGTTGTCGCCATGCAGGTGCAAGCCCGGTGCCTGGGTTGGCCAACTGTCGAGGTGCAGGCTGTCCATGGCAATCACGCACACGCCTTCGGCAGTCGGCAACTGCTCCAGCAACGCGGTTTGGGTCAGCAGCAGGTGTACGCCACTGTCCTTGAGCATGTAGGCCAGGCGCTCGGCAGGGTAATCCGGATCGAGCGGCACGTAGGCGCCACCGGCCTTGATGATGGCCAGCAGGCCGATCAGCAGTTGCGGCGAACGCTCGGCGGCGATGGCCACACACACGTCCGGGCCGACGCCTTTGTCGCGCAGGTAGTGAGCCAGGCGGTTGGCCTGGGTATGCAGTTGGGCGAAGGTCAGGCTGCCGTGCTGCCAGACCAGCGCAGTGGCGTCCGAATTCTGTTGGCTGAGCAACTCAGGCAACCACTGCCGGGCCGGCTCGCAGGGCGCTTCGCCCCAGGGTTGCTGCTGGCCGGGCGGCATCAACGGCAGGTCGCCGATGGCCTGTTGCGGTTGCTCGCAGACCGCTTGCAACACGCTGACGTAGTGCTCGGCCAGGCGCTGGATAGTCGCGCTTTCGAACAGCTCATCGGCGTAGTCGAACGACAGGCTGAAGCGCCCGTTGCGGTCTTCTTCGCTATGCAGTTGCAGGTCGAACTTGGCTTCGCGGCTGTGCCATGGCAGTTCATCGGCCAACAGCCCCGGCAAGCGGCGCAAGGCACTCAGGTCACGTTGCTGGTGGTTGAACATCACCTGGAACAGGCCCTGTTCACGGGCCTGGGGGAAGGCTTCCAGCAATTGTTCGAAGGGCAAGTCCTGATGGGCCTGGGCCCCCAACGCACTGTGGCGGGTGGCGGCCAGCAGTTGGTCGAACGGCAGGCGCCCGTCCAGCTCGGCACGCAGTACCAGGGTGTTGATAAAGAAACCGATCAGGCCCTGGGTTTCCTGGCGCGGGCGGTTGGCATTGGGCACGCCGATGCGAATATCGCGCTGGCCGCTGTAGCGATGAAGCAAGGTCTGGAACGCCGCCAGCAACAGCATGAACGGGGTCGACTCATGAGCCTGAGCGGTTTGGCGAATCGCGGCGCTGAGGCGTGTATCCAGACGCAGGCTATGCCGCGAGGCGCTGTGCCGATGCTGGGCCGAACGCGGATGATCGGTGGCCAGGTTCAAGGCCGGATGCTCCTCACCCAACTGCGCCGTCCAGTACGCCAACTGGCGCGAGCCTTCGCCTTCGGCCAGCCATTGGCGCTGCCAGCTGCCGTAGTCGGCGTAGTGCAGGGCCAGCGGCAGCAGCTCAAGGGGCTGGCCCTGGACGGCAGCGGCGTACAGGCGCGAGAACTCGTCGATCAGGATATTCAGCGACCAGCCGTCGGCGATGATGTGGTGCAGCGTTACCAGCAGTTGGTGGTCTTCATCGTCCAGGCGCACCAGGGTAACCCACAGCAGCGGGCCTTTCTCCAGGTCGAATTGGGTACGCGCTTCATCTTCGCGAATCTGCTGCGCACGCGCTTCGCGCTCGGCAGCGGGCAAGTCACTGAGGTCGATGACTTGCAGCGCAAAATCCGTCGCGGCCTCGACACGCTGAAAGCCCTGACCCTCGCGCTCGTAAAAACGCGTACGCAGGGCTTCGTGGCGTTGGATCAGTTGCTGGAAGCTTGCGCGCAACGCCTCTTCATCCAGCTCGCCACGCAGGTGCAAGGCGCCGGGAATGGTGTAGGCGCTGCTGTGCGGGTCCAACTGCCAGGTGATCCACAGGCGGTTCTGTGCCAGCGACTGGGGCAGCTCTTCCTGGCGCGACAACGCGTGAATCACGCCCTGGGCAACGCCGCCGTCCTGTTGCAATTGCGCCACGCCCGCCGCAAAGGCAGACAGCGTCGGTGCCTCGAACAGCAGGCGCAGGTTCAGTTCCAGGCCCAGGGTTTCACGCAGGCGGGCGACCACTTGGGTGGCGCTGATGGAGTTGCCACCCAGCAGGAAGAAATGGTCATCGGCGGCCACGCTGGGCAGTTGCAGTTGCTCGCACCAGATCGCCGCGATCTGTTGTTGCACATCAGACGCCAGCGCCGCGCCGCTCGCAGCCTCTTGTACTCCGGGGAATTGCGCATAGCTATCGAGGCTGCCATCGGCGTGGCGAATCGCACAGGCTGCGCGCTGTACCTTACCGCTGGACGTCTTCGGCAGCGCACCGGGGTTAAGCAGCACCACCACGCTCGGGGCTTGCTGGCAGGACTCGGCCACCGCTTGGCGGATCGCTTTGATCAGTGCTTCTGGCGGCAGGATTTTCTGCACGCTGCGGCTGATTTCCGCAGCAATGCCGATGCCCTCCAGGCCCTGGTCATTCACGGCAAAGGCGGCGACGCGACCTTTGCGCACCACCTCCACTTCACGCTCGATGGTCTGTTCAATGTCCTGGGGGTAGAGGTTGTGGCCGCGCACGATCAGCAGGTCTTTGAGGCGACCGGTGATATACACCTCGCCGTCGCGGATGAAACCCAGGTCACCGGTGCGCAACCAGGTGCGGCCGGCGTGCTGGACGAAGGTCTTGGCGCTGGCTTCGGGGTTGCGCCAGTAACCGTGGGCGATACTCGGCCCCGTGGCCCAGAGTTCGCCGACACAGTTGTCGGCAAGCTCGGTGAGGGTATGCGGGTCGGCGATCAGCACAGCGTGGTCCGGCTGGCTGGTGCCGCAACTCATGATCGCACTGCCCTGGCCCGGCTCGGCACGGTTGGCGGCCAGCGCTTGCTCGTCCACGTGCATCGCGGGAATGCCGCAACCACGGGTGCCGCCGGCAACAAACAGGGTCGCTTCGGCCAAACCGTAGGAGGCGAAGAAGTTGTTCGGAGTGAAACCGCAGACGGCGAATTTTTCCGCGAAGCGCTCCAGGGTATCGAGGCGAATCGGCTCGGAGCCGGAATAGGCCACGCGCCAGCGGCTCAGATCCAGACGCTCCAGGGCCGACTCACTGACCCGCTCGCTGCACAGGCGGTAGGCGAAATCCGGGCCGCCACTGATGGTGCCGCCGTATTCGCTGATCGCTTGCAGCCAACGCAACGGTCGGCCGAGAAAATAGGCCGGCGACATCAACACACAGGGCACGCCGCTGAAAATCGGTTGCAGCAGGCCACCGATCAGGCCCATGTCGTGGTACAGCGGCAACCAGCTGACGATCACATCATCGGGGTTGAGGTCGATACCGAAGCCACGACGGATCAGCACTTCGTTGGCCACCAGGTTGCCATGGCTGACTTGCACGCCCTTGGGCAAGGCGGTGGAGCCCGAGGTGTATTGCAGGAAGGCGATGTCGTCGGCCTGCAATTGGGGCTCGACCCAGTGCTCGGCAAGCTGCGCCTCCAGGGTGTCCACGCTCAGCACCGGCGGCGCGTTTTCAATCTGCGCCAGGTCCTCGCTGAGGCTGGCAATCGTCAACAACAGGCGCGGCTCGGCATCGCTGATGATCGACAGCAGGCGCTCCTGGTGATGGCGGCGCGTGGACTCCGGCGGATACGCCGGCACCGCGATCACCCCGGCATACAGGCACCCAAAGAACGCTGCGACGTAGTCCGGGCCGCTGGGGAACAGCAGCACCGCCCGTTCGCCAAGGCCGGCATTGGCTTGCAAGGCGGCGGCGATGGTGCGGGCGCGTTGGTCCAGGTCGCGGTAGCTGAGTACCACACTGTGCTCGGCGCTGTCGGCGAGGAAGCGCAACGCGACCTGATCCGGTGTCTGCGCAGCGCGGCGTTGAAGGGACTGGGCCAGGGTGCGGGGGAGTTCGAAGGCGTCCATCATGGGGTTCCTGCCTGAAATCGGCTTACGGGAAATTCGGGAAATCGGTGAGGTTCAGCCGGCGGCAAGTTGCCGTGCCGCGCCAATGCGCCAGCGCGCCAAGTGCTCGTCGGCATAGCGCCGCAGGCAGCGCAATACGGCGCTTTCGTGCTGTACGAGAAAGAAGTGATGGCCGTCGAACATATCCAGGGAGAAACCGCTGGCGGCGTCGAGTTGCCAGTCGAGCAACTGGTCGGCGCGTACGCTGTCCTGCTTGCCGCCAAACACATGGATTGGCAGGCCAAGCGGCTCGCGCTCGCCGTAGATGAAACTGCCGCACAGCAGAAAGTCGGCGCGCAGGATCGGCAACATCAACTGCATCAACTCGGGGCTGGCCAGGGCTTCTTCGGCAGTGCCCTGCAATTCGCGCAGGCGGGCGATGAGTTGGGCATCGGTCTTCTCGATAGCGTATTCGCTGACATCGCGCCGCGCCGGGCCAGCCGTGCCTGAAGCAAATAACGCCAGGGGCGCAGGCACATTGCGCGCGCTCAAGGCATGGGCCAACTCAAACGCCAACAGCCCACCCAGGCTGTGACCGAACAAGGCATAAGGACCGTCGAGATCACGGCTGATTTCCTCAGCCAATTGCGCCGCCAGAGCCTTGATATCGCGCTGCAACGGCTCGTCCATGCGCCTGCCGCGCCCGGGTAATTCCAGCGGGCATACCTGCAACCAATCCGGCAGGACGCGGCGCCAGCGAGCATAGACCGAGGCGCTGGCGCCTGAGTGGGGCAGGCAAAACAGACGCAGCCGGGTGGGCGTATTCATCACGCAAGCACTCCAAACTGACACATGCCCAATGCACGATAAAAACCCATCTGCTCCTCCTGCGGGTGCTGATCCTTGGCCGTTTGTTAACAAGCCTGTCACCCAGAAGAACGGACGGCCCCGGCAAATAATTAGTCGCAGGCGGCGAGCGAGACGTAGTTCACACCTTCCACAAAGGCATAAGATTAGTTCGCCTTCTCATTTGACAATCATTATCATTCAGCATAATTTGTTGCCCGATGTGTAGGAGGCCTCAGCAAGGACGCCCTCCCCTAACCTCTTTTGCGACAAGGTGATTTCCATGACGGAACAAGTATCCACAGGCAGGTGCGACTCACCCCTTCTGCAGGCGTTCGTCGATAATCGACTGATATTGGTGAAGATCGCCGCACGCATTACCGGGTGCCGCTCCCGTGCCGAAGACGTGGTACAGGACGCCTACTTCCGATTGCAGTCAGCGCCGACGATCACTTCATCGTTCAAAGCCCAACTGAGTTACCTGTTCCAGATCGTGCGTAACCTGGCGATCGATCATTACCGCAAGCAGGCCCTGGAGCTCAAATACTCCGGGACCGAAGAGGAAGGCTTGAATGTGGTCATTCACGGCGCTTCACCGGAAACCTCCCATATCAATTTCAACACCCTGGAAAACATCGCCGACGCCCTGACGGAACTGCCCCAGCGCACCCGCTATGCGTTCGAGATGTACCGCCTGCATGGCGTGCCGCAAAAGGATATCGCCAAGGAGTTGGGGGTTTCGCCGACATTGGTGAACTTCATGATTCGCGATGCGCTGGTGCATTGCCGCAAGGTGTCGGGCAGCCACAGCGATACGTTTGCGCGCAGGGTTTGAGCGCGGCGGGCCCATGCTGCGGGAGCAGAGGCGTGATGCTGGTACCGATGAGCATGGGTATCCACACAACTCGTGTAGCCGCAACCAACCGTAACCACAATGCGAAGCGAGCCGCTCGTGATCTTGATCTTGATCTGCTTTTGATCTCAGGCGCCCCGTCAAACCACGCTGGCCGTAATTCGCCATGGATTTGGGGGGTAAACCGGCAGGGATGCCGGTTTAGCCGCCCCGCGCC
>NZ_SPKP01000014.1:0-14814 GCF_023127835.1 Pseudomonas sp. B329
GCCTGATGATCCAGGGCGACCGCCATTACGACTACGACGCCTTCGGCAACCTTATCCGCGAACGGCGCGGCAAAGGCCATCAACTCGTCACCGAATATCGCTACGACTGCCAGCATCGGTTAATCACCATCACAAAGCCGAACGGCGAAACCGCCAGTTACCGCTACGACCCGTTTGGGCGACGTGTCAGCAAAACCGTGGATGGCGAGACCACCGAGTTTTTTTGGCAAGGCGACAAGCTGATTGCCGAGCACCATGCGGACTGTCATCGCAGTTATATCTACGAGCCAGACAGCTTCCGCCCGTTGGCACTGCTGGAAGGATTTGGTCCAAAAGAAACAAAGCCCTACCACTACCAACTCGACCACCTCGGCACCCCGCAAGAACTGACCGACACCGAAGGCGAAATCGTCTGGTCCGCCCACTACCGCGCCTACGGCCAGATCGCCCGGCTCGACGTAGGCAAAATCGACAATCCGCTGCGTTTCCAGGGTCAGTATTTCGACCAGGAAAGCGGACTGCACTACAACCGCCATCGCTACTACAATCCAGATATTGGTCGTTACCTCACGCCGGATCCGGTGAAGTTGGCGGGGGGGATCAATGGGTACCGGTATGTACCCAACCCTACGGGGTGGGTGGATCAGCTAGGCTTAAGTACGTGTCCAGGTGCAGATGGATGTAAGCCACATAAACATACTGAAACCTCCCACGGCCAGGCAAAGGTAGATGAGGGGGCTCCCTCGCTCCCCAGCTCAGATAAAAAAAGAGAATATCTATTCCGCGGGGATTTAAGAGAGCCAGATGAAATTTTTGAAAGCGGTTTTGAAAGTAGAGGCGCCAGCACAGACCTTTTCCTGCACACGTTGAATAATGCCAGCCCTCCCAGCAATTTCGTCCCTACTTCGACCTCAAGGAAACAAGCCTTGGTATTCGCTTCAAATTTTGGCTTCGAGGAAGGCTTTCTTTACACCCTAAGAAAAATCCCTGGAATAGACGTAAATAAAGCGTTGGGCACACGTTCCAAACATAGAAACGAGTTAGAAATCGCAATCCCTGGACGAATAGATACCAAGGATATTTTAGGTGCATCGCCAGTCAACGAAGACGGTACTTTCAAGGGATACACGATATTGAACCCTAATAGGAAATACCCATGAAATCGCGTGAAATCACCATCATTAAAAACGGTATACGTGACAGCGCAGTGATCGAATACGAAGGAGGCAAGCCCACCCTTTATCTGTCGCTAAGCAATGGGACAAAAAAAACCTATACAGCGATGGATTTATACGACTGCTTCGGTGTATTGAGAGCGGATATGAAAGACACCGTTTTTCTTTGCAAAGGCGCGAAAATTAACGTTCATACATCAGGTATGTCCTCACATATGTCGAATGGCCTTATTGCTTACGAGCTAACACTGGGGCGGCCAGATGGGGAAGTTGTACATATATTCGCTCACGAGGAAAACGATCTCACCAGTGATATACAACAGCAGCATGATTTCTGCCAGCGATGGGCTGAATCGGTGCAGGTCTAGAGGATGCCCCGTGGCGACTAACCTCCTTTGCCACAGGGCTAAACGCCGCCTTTAGATCCCCGCCAACGCCAAATCCATCGCAAAGTACGTAAAAATCAAATCCGCCCCAGCCCGCTTGATCGAGCCCAGCGTCTCGCGCACCACTCGATCCTCATCAATCGCCCCCGCCTGTGCGCCAAACTTGATCATCGCGTACTCACCGCTCACCTGATACGCCGCGACGGGCAGGCGTGACGCCTCGCGGATGTCGCGGATGATGTCTAGGTAAGCGCCGGCTGGCTTGACCATCAGCGCATCGGCACCTTCCTGTTCGTCCAGCAGCGATTCGCGCACGGCTTCACGGCGGTTCATCGGGTTCATCTGGTAGCTTTTGCGGTCGCCCTTGAGGGCGCTGCCGCCCGCTTCGCGGAAGGGGCCGTAAAGGGCCGAGGCGAATTTGGTCGAGTAGGCCATGATCGGGATGTGGGTGAAACCGGCGTCGTCGAGGGCACGGCGGATGGCCTGGACCTGGCCGTCCATGGCGGCGGACGGAGCGATCACGTCGGCGCCGGCGCGGGCAGCGGCCACAGCTTGTTTGCCGAGGTTGACCAGGGTTGCGTCGTTGTCGACATGGGCACCGTGCATCACGCCGCAATGGCCGTGGTCGGTGTATTCGCAGAAGCAGGTGTCGGACATCACAATCATTTCCGGCACCGCGTCCTTGATGATCGAGGACATGCGCGAAACCAGGCCGCGCTCTTTCCAGGTATCGCTGCCGTTGGCGTCGAGGTGGTGGGATACGCCGAAGGTCATCACCGACTTGATGCCGGCACGGGCGTAACGCTCGATCTCGCCGGCCAGTTTCTTCTCCGGGATACGCAGCACGCCCGGCATACTGGTAATCGGTACGAAATCGTCAATTTCTTCTTCAACGAAGATCGGCAACACCAGGTCGTTAAGGGTGAATTCGCTTTCCTGGAACAAGCCACGCAGTTGCGGGGAGCGGCGCAGGCGACGTGGGCGGGCTTGGGGGAACTGACTGGTCATGGCTTTCCTGAAAAATGGCTGAAATCTTTGGGGCCAAAGCTTATGCCCCCAAGTCCCGGCAACACAAATGCCAAGGGGCCAATAGTGTATTGCCAGGCGCGTAACAATTTATTGATCTAGAGCTGTAGCTGCCCTTGGATACACAGCGCTACGGCGCCGCCGACCCACACCTCATCGCCCCGGCGCTCGATGTGAATACGCCCTGCTCGCCCCATCGCCGTGCCCTGGCTGACCACATAACGGCTGGGCGCCAAGCTCTCGGCGAGCAGCCATTGGGCAACACCTGCGTTCAAACTGCCGGTGGCCGGGTCTTCAGGGGCGCCATCGCCAGCGATAAAGGCGCGCACTTCAAATTGTGCGTCTACCGCGTCACGCACTGGATCACAGGGGGCGATCACCCCCACGGCCAGGCCCAGCAGTTGCGCATAGTCCGGTTGCAACGCGAGCACCGCGTCACGATCAGCCAGCATCACCGCCAGCCACCCGGCACCATTGTCGACCCACTGGCTGCGCACAATCGCCTCGGGCGCCAGCTTCAATGCCAGACGCACGCGTTCCAGCAACGGCGCCTCCACGGCCCCTGCACGCAACAACGGCGGCGCGATAAACGCCAGTTCATCACCTTGGCGGCGGATGCGCACCAGACCGATTTCGCACTCCTGAACAATCTCCTCACCTCGGGGTACGCCACCGGCCTGCAACCAGGCGTGGCAACTGCCCAACGTCGGGTGGCCGGCAAACGGCAGTTCCGTGAGGGTGGTGAAAATGCGTACGCGGTAGTCGGCCCGTGGATCCCTGGGTTTCAGCAAAAACGTGGTTTCGCTGAGATTGGTCCAGTTGGCAAAGTCGGCCATCTGCTGATCAGTGAGGCTATCGGCGCCGAGCACCACGGCCAACGGGTTGCCTTTAAGCGGTACGCGGCTGAATACATCCAGTTGTTGGAACTCGAAAGTCGACATGCTTCAGCTCGGAATATTCAGGCCACGGATGACCGCCGGACGTGCGACAAAGCCGTCCAATGCGCGCAGTACGTTAGGGAAATCGGCAATGCCCACCAGGTCGCCGGATTCGTAGAAACCGATCAGGTTGCGAATCCAGGGGAAAGTGGCGATGTCGGCAATGCTGTACTCGTCCCCCATGATCCAGGTGCGGCCCAGCAGGCGTTTTTCCAGAACGCCCAGCAAGCGCCGGGCTTCAGCGGCGTAGCGGTCACGCGGGCGCTTGTCTTCATAAGCCTTGCCGGCGAACTTGTTGAAGAACCCCACCTGGCCGAACATCGGGCCGATCCCGGCCATCTGGAACATCAGCCACTGCAGGGTTTCATAGCGGGTGGCCGGGTCTTCGGAAAGCAACTGGCTGGTCTTTTCCGCCAGGTAGATCAGGATCGCGCCGGACTCGAACAGCGCCAGCGGCTGCCCGCTCGGGCCGTTAGGATCAATGATCGCGGGGATCTTGTTGTTGGGGTTCAGGGACATGAACTCCGGGGACATCTGATCCTGAGTGTCGAAACTGACCTTGTGCGCTTCATAGGGCAGCCCCAGTTCTTCGAGCATGATCGACACCTTGACGCCGTTGGGCGTGGGCAACGAATACAACTGCAGGCGATCCGGGTGCTGGGCAGGCCATTTGCTGTTGATCGGGAAAGCGGCGAGTGCGTTCATCGAGAACCCCCTGGACGGAAAGCCCTCATGATAGTCATCTGCCCGCCACCGTGCATGGGTCATCGTTGCGCAACATTTGCCCACTAGTATCCCCTCTGGGCGAACCAAAACGCCCGATTGCACTCTTAAGAGCGCCCGAAGGGTGAATGGAGGCACCTTGCTATATCGACAGGGAATACCGCAGGACGCTTGCCGCGTCACTGGGGCCGGGCCTGTCCGCCTTAACCCGACGCACGAAGACTCGAACCTATAATGAAGATCAAGCCTCTGCGCCTTGTGCAACGATTCAAACGTTATTCATACATGATGTTGCCGCTGCTGCTGGTCAGCGCGGCCATCGTCACCGCTCTCGACGCCCGTGAAAGCCGTGCCCAACCCGTGGACGGCGTGCAAACCCTGGTATTCCTGCGCCACGGCGAAAAACCGGCCGGTGGCCTGGGCCAGCTCAATTGCCAGGGCCTGAACCGTGCCATGAACCTGGCTACTGTCCTGCCGGAGAAGTTTGGCAAGGCCAACTACGTGTTTGCCGCCAACCCGACACGCAATGTCGAGGAAGGTGAACTGGACAATTCCTACAGCTACATTCGCCCACTGATTACCATCAGCCCCAGCGCGATCAAGCTTGGCCTGCCGGTGAACATCGAATTCTCAGCGAATGACACCAGCGCCCTGGCCGAAGAACTGGTCGAGGACAAGTACCGCAACGCGACGATCTACACGGCCTGGTCCCATGGTTACCTGCCGGAGCTGATCAACAAAGTCGCCAGCGAAGCGTCCGGCGAAAAGCACACCCTCACCGATGACTGGTCTGGCAATGACTATGACTCCCTGTACGTATTGACGCTGACCTGGCACAACGGCAAGGCCTCGCTGCTCAGTCGCAACTATAAGCAGGGGCTGAATAACGGCGATGAAACCTGCCCGGATCCGACCCAGGTCAGTGCAGATATCTGAAGCGTGAGCCGCAGGGGCGTATGATGCCCGGCTATCGACTCACCTGCGGATCCTCTTCATGTCCAACCTCGCGTCCTCCCAGCCCAATCGGGGCTGGTCGTTCTGGTACAAGCCTGCCTTGTTTCTGCTGGTGGCCTGCATCGGCCTCTACTATGTGAAATGGTCGCCCTACTACCTCAAGGCGTTTGTAGCGGCGGACAACCACAGCATTGGCGCCTCGATTCTCAATGACCAGCAAAGCTCGCCCCTGACAGCGGCGCTGGCCTACGCCCAAGTGTATTTCCTGGCGATCTGGAAAGCCGCAGTGCTGGCGGTGATCCTCGGTTCATTACTGCAAGTACTGATCCCTCGCGACTGGCTGCTGCGCCTGTTTGGCCGCGCCGGGCTGGGCTCGACCCTGCGCGGCGGGCTATTTGCCTTGCCGGGAATGATGTGCAGTTGCTGTGCAGCGCCAGTGGCGGCGGGCATGCGCCGTCAGCAGGTGTCGGTGGGCGCGGCGCTGGCGTTCTGGATTGCCAACCCGGTGTTGAACCCGGCCACGCTGGTGTTCATGGGGTTTGTGCTGGGCTGGGACTTTACCGCGCTGCGGCTGGTGGCCGGGATCGTGCTGGTGGTGGGGGTGTCTCTGGTAGCGCAGCGTATCGCGCGCCCTGATCAAGTGCCGGAAGCGGCGCTGGAGGCTGTCGCCGAAGTCAGCACCCTGGAGTCGCAACCCTTCCTGAGCCGTTGGTTGCGCACCTTGTGGCAACTGTTCTGGAGCACCATCCCGGTGTACATTCTGGCGGTATTGATCCTCGGTGCAGCAAGGGTGTGGCTGTTCCCCCATGTGGACGGGGCGATGGCCAACAGCCTGGTGTGGCTGGTGCCGCTGGCGATCGTCGGTACGTTATTCGTGATTCCTACAGCGGCAGAAATACCCATCGTACAAACCATGATGACCCTGGGCATGGGCACCGGCCCGGCCGTTGCCCTGCTGATGACCCTGCCGAGCGTGAGCCTGCCGTCGCTGCTGATGCTGCGCAAGGATTTCGATGCACGGGTACTGGTGACGGTGGCCGGGTTGACCATGCTGGTGGGAGTGGTGTGTGGGTTGATTGGGGCGGTGATTCTTTAGATTTTCAGTGGGGCTGATGGCCTCATCGCAGGCAAGCCAGCTCCCACCTTTGTATGTATTCACACTTCAAAAGGTGGGAGCTGGCTTGCCTGCGATGGCGTCCGAAAGATCAGCCCACCCGAGCTGCTCGTTCACGCAAATATTCCACCACCGCCCCTTGCTCCCCGGCAAACTCGATCCGAGCGCCTTTGCTCTCGCGCTGGAACGCATACATCGGGTCGTAATACTCGCGCAACAAGCCTTCGATCCACACGCGGTGCAGGTCCACTGCACCGCTGCGCGCCTGTTCTGCCAGGGCGTCCTGCAAAATCGCCTGCAGCCGCTGGAAACGTTCACCGCCCAGACGCTTGTGAATATTGACCAGGCTTTGGGTCAGGCGCTCGGCAAATAATAGCTGGCCGCGTTCACCAAACACGTCAATGAACTCGGCGCACAGGTCGACCACGTAATCCTTCAGGATGCGCTCGACGCGGCCCTCAACGCTGTCTTCCAGCCACACCATTGGAAACGTCTGCATCCCCTTGTGCAATGGCAGTGGCAGCGCACAGCTGCCGATCATGCGGCTCTCGTCCTCGACCACGAACTGGCCAATGCCCGCTGCGCGTTTCTTCAACAGGTCCACGGCCAGGCGGTTCTCGAAGTCGATATTGGACGGCTGCGCGGTGGCACGCTTGCCGAAGCTGGAACCCCGATGGTTGGCATGGCCCTCCAGGTCCAGGGCGTTGCGCAGTTGACCCAATACCTCCGTCTTGCCGGTACCGGTCATACCGCCAAGCAGCACGAAATCGCATTCAGCGGTCGTCTGTTCCAGGGTCTCCAGCAGGAACGTACGCATTGCCTTGTAGCCACCGCCGACACGCGGATACTCGATGCCCGCTTCGGTTTTCAACCATTGCTGCACGATCTGCGAACGCAGCCCACCACGAAAGCAGTACAGGTAGCCATCCGGATTAGCCTGGGCAAACTGCGCCCATTGCTCGATGCGCTCGGCCTTGATCGATCCAGAGACCAGCTCATGGCCCAGGACGATTGCAGCTTGCTGGCCTTGCTGCTTGTAGCAGGTGCCCACCCGCTGGCGCTCGTCGTCGGTCATCAGCGGCAGGTTGACCACCCCGGGGAACGCGCCCTTGACGAATTCGACCGGCGCGCGGGTATCCATCATCGGCCGGTCATTGAGGAAGATGTCGCGGTAATCGGTGATGTCAGTTGCCATCAAATCACCTCTACTGCGTTGGTCTGTCGCTCAAGCAGTTCGCCGATTGGCTCAAGGTTCAGGCCCAGTTCGGCGGCTACCGCGTGAAACTCGCTATCGCCTTCGGGGGTGACGGCGATCAGCAGGCCACCGCTGGTCTGTGGGTCGCACAGCACGCGCTTGTGCAACTCCTGCACGCGCCCGAGCTTGCTGGCGTAGCTGTCGAAGTTGCGCAAGGTGCCGCCCGGTACGCAGCCCTGGTCCAGGTAGTACTCAACCCCTGGCAGACGTGGGACTTTTGCATACTCGATGCGGGCCGTCAGGCCACTGCCGTCAGCCATTTCCACCAAGTGGCCGAGCAGGCCGAAACCGGTAACGTCTGTCATCGCAGTGACACCGGCCAACTTGCCGAAACGGCTGCCAGGCTTGTTGAGGGTGCACATCCAGTCACGGGCCAGGCCGACGTCGGCCTCGCGCAACTTGCCCTTCTTTTCGGCGGTGGTGAGGATACCGATGCCCAAAGGCTTGGTCAGGTACAGCTTGCAGCCGGCAGTGGCAGTGTCGTTGCGCTTCATGTGGCGCTTTTGCACGATCCCGGTAACGGCCAGGCCAAAGATCGGCTCCGGGGCGTCAATGGAATGCCCACCCGCCAGCGGGATACCGGCAGCGTCGCACACCGAACGGCCCCCGCGGATGACTTCGCGGGCAATCTCCGGCGCCAGCACGTTGACCGGCCAGCCAAGAATAGCGATGGCCATCAAGGGGTCGCCGCCCATGGCATAAATGTCGCTGATGGCATTGGTGGCAGCGATGCGGCCGAAGTCGAAGGGATCGTCGACTATCGGCATGAAAAAGTCCGTGGTGGAGACCACGCCGCGCTCGTCGTCAATGGCGTATACCGCCGCATCATCGCGTGAAGCGTTGCCCACCCACAGGTTGGGGTCCAGGTTCTGTGCGCCACTGCCGGCAAGGATCACCTCCAACACCTGGGGCGAAATCTTGCAGCCGCAACCCGCACCGTGGCTGTACTGGGTAAGGCGAATCGGCTCGTTCATGGAAGACCTCAAGCTATCAAGTGGGCCGATTCTAACAGACAGCAAAAGGCCGGCTGGGCTCTTGTGAGCGCAGCCGGCCTTTTGGGTCAGCGGTTACTCGCGGGCAGCGAGCAAACGCTTGTGGCGATTACGCCGTGCGATGTTCAGGCATTCGATAGCCGCCGAGAACGCCATGGCCGCATACACGTAGCCTTTTGGCACGTGGGCGCCGAAGCCTTCGGCGATCAGCGTCATGCCGATCATGATCAAAAAGCCCAGGGCCAGCATCACCACGGTCGGGTTGTCATTGATGAACTTGGCCAACGGTTCGGCCGCCACCAGCATCACGATCACCGAGGTCACCACGGCAATGATCATGATAGGCAAGTGCTCGGTCATGCCCACGGCCGTGATGATACTGTCGATGGAGAACACCAGGTCGAGCAACAGGATCTGCCCGATGGCCGCCGCGAAGCCGATGGCCACGGTGTTGCCAACCGTTGCTTTCTCTTCAGGCTCCGGGTCCATGCTGTGATGGATTTCGGTGGTTGCCTTCCACACCAGGAACAGGCCACCGGCGATCAGGATCATGTCCTTCCAGGAGAACGCCTGGCCGAACACTTCAAACACCGGCGCCGTCAACTGCACGATGAAGGCGATGGTGCTCAACAGGCCCAGGCGCAATACCAGCGCCATGCTGATACCGATGCGCCGCGCCTTGGCCCGGTGCTGCTCGGGTAGTTTGTTGGTGAGGATCGAGATAAAGATCAGGTTATCGATGCCCAGCACGATTTCCATGACGATCAAGGTAGCCAGTGCGACCCAGGCGGTGGGGCTGGCGGCCAGTTGTAAAAGGTAATCCATAGGTCAGTCCTGACGTGGTAGTGCTTGGAAATTAGGTTTCTTGGGTGTTCGATTCAGCGTCTTTTTCTTCCTGATCATCTTTCTTCTGCGGATTGATCAAGCCCTGGGTCGCTTCACTCAATGCCTGCTCGGCAGCCTTCTGGGTGTCATCGATCGCTTGCTTGGCCGATTCGCTGGCTTTGCCCAACACTTGCTGCGCGCTTTTCTCGACCTGATCACAACCGCCGATCATCACCAATGAAAGCGCAAGCAGCGACGCCGCGCCCAGGGAATTGAGTTTCATGCTGTATTCCTCATTAGAACCATTGGGTCCAAATAGTGGCCCCGCGATAGCGATGCATTCTATGCAGGGGAACAGTTCAGGAAAATTCGTATTTTTCTCGCGTATACTTCGTTTTTTACGAAGTGTAGACCCCGATGCTCAATTATCGACAGCTGCATTACTTCTGGGTGGTGGCCAAGACTGGGAGCATCGTGCGTGCCTGCGAACAGCTGAACCTCACGCCCCAGACCATCAGCGGGCAGATCAGCCTATTGGAGCAAACCTTTGGCATTGCTCTGTTTCAGCGGGTGGGGCGCCAGCTTGAGCTGACCGAAGCCGGGCGCCAGGCGCTGCCCTACGCCGAGCAGATGTTCCAGACGGGCAACGAACTTGAGACGATGCTGCGCGCCCAGCCCGATGAGCAACAGATCCCGTTCAGGGTCGGCGTGGCGGATGTGGTGCCAAAATCCATCGTCTACCGCCTGATCGCCCCCACCATGGAGCTGAGCGAACCGCTGCGCATCACCTGCCGCGAAGACAAACTCGAACGTTTACTCGCCGACCTGGCGATCCAGCGCCTGGACCTGGTGATTTCCGACAGCCCGATGCCGAGCCATCTGGATATCAAGGGCTACAGCCAGAAACTGGGGGAATGCGGCATCAGTTTTTTCGCCACCCAGGCGTTGGCTGACCAGCATGGCGGCGATTTCCCACAGTGTTTGCACGGTGCGCCGTTATTGATTCCGGGGGCAGAGACCGTAGTGCGCAGCCGGTTGCAGCGCTGGTTTGCCGAGCAGCAGATTCAACCGCGGATCATCGGTGAATTCGACGACAGTGCGTTGATGCAAGCGTTTGGGCAATCCGGCAGCGGAATTTTCATCGCCCCCAGCGTGATTGCCGATGAGGTGGTGCGCCAATACGGCGTGGCGCTGATCGGCCAGACCGACGCGGTGACCGAGTCGTTCTATGCGATCTCGGTGGAGCGCAAGGTCAAGCACCCCGGCATCGTGGCGATTACCGAAGGGGCAAGACGCGAGTTGTTTACCGCCCTGCCCTGAAAAAACTGCGCGCCCCTTTGATCAGGCGCTGGCCGCGCGAGGTTTGGCGCTCATCAGCCACAGTGCGAGCAGGATCGACACCAGGATGAACCCTGAGGCGGCAAAGCCCAGGCTGCCCAGGCCCAGGGTGTCAATCACATGCCCACCCACCATTGCACCCAGGCCAATGCCGAGATTGGCCCCGGCGATATTCAGCGAGGCGGCAAACGCCGGCGCGTGGGGCGCCGCCTTCATCAATCGCACATGGCTGACCAGGAACATCGCCGCCTGGGTCACGCCCCATACCGCCATCGCTGCCGCCAGGCCAATGGTGGAATGAATCGCCGGCACCACTGCCACCATGCCCGCGATCATAAACCCGCAGAACACTATGGACGCAATCAAGGGGTGACGATCCACCGCGCGCCCGCCGAGGGAATTGCCGATCAGCCCGACCGCGCCGAAGCCCATCAGGCACCACCCCACCAGCGTGCCGTCGAACCCTGCCAAGCGCTCAAGGATATCCGCCAGGTAGGTATAGGCGGTGAACATGCCGCTGAAGACCAGGATCGACAGCAGGATGTGGCCCTGCATCACCGGGCTGCGCAGGATCTTGAATTGCGAGCGCAAGGTGACTTGCTCGTTCTTTGCCTGGGTGACCGGCAGGTAGATGTACAGCAATAACGCTTTGGCCAGGGCAATCACCGCAAGCACTGCAAAGGCGGTGCGCCAACCGAACATATCGGAAATCAGCGTGCCTACCGGAATCCCGAACACGGTGGCGCAGACGATGCCGAAGCCGATTTTTTCAATGGCACGCCCGGCGAATTCAGGGCCGACAATGTCCACCGCCGTTTCGCTGGCCAAGGCCCAAAACACCGGCAAGCCCAACGCCGGAATCAAGCGAGCCAGGGACATTATCCAAATATTGGGCGCCAATGCCGCCACGGTATTGGCCACCGCAAACATGATCAGGATGCTGATAAACAGACGCTTGCGCTGGAACCGCGCGCAGTAGGCGGTCAGGAAGGGGCCGAACGCCGCCACGGTAAACGCGAAGAGCGTCACCAGCAGCCCGGCCTGGGACACACTGACATTCAGGTCCCGGGCGATCGAGGGCAACAAGCCGACGATCACGAATTCTGTGGTCAGCACGGTAAAACCGGCTGCCGACAGCAGCAAGATAGGGAACAACATGCAAACTCCAGAAACAGCGACATCAACGACAGCCCGAAGGGCTCGCTGATAGAGAGGAAAGATGAGAGGGGTGAATCTTAACAGAACATGTCGGGACTTGACCAAATCCGACGTAAACGGGTGACGGAATGCCGCAGCGAACGAGACGCGTCCTACAGCATGCTAGACTTCGCGCCTGCTTCCTACAGTACTTTCTGCCTGCAATGCTGTGCCCTACTAAAAAAACTAGAGACAACTCTTTATGACTGCTGCCCCTTCCCTGTTGCAACGTTTAATGCGCGTCAGCCTGGTCACACAAATTGTCATCGGCCTGATCGCCGGGATCGTGCTGGCCTTGCTGTTCCCCGAGGCCGCACGCGCCACGGGCTTTATCGGCAAGGTGTTTGTCACGGCGCTGAAGGCCGTTGCGCCGATCCTGGTGTTTGTGCTGGTCATGGCCTCGATTGCCAACCATAAACATGGCCAGGAAACCCATATCCGCCCGATCCTGTTCCTGTACCTGCTCGGCACCTTTTCCGCCGCCGTGGTCGCAGTGGTCGCCAGCATGTTGTTCCCCTCCTCTCTGGTACTGGCCACCCATGACGCCACGGTGAGCGCTCCCGGCGGCATTGGCGAGGTGCTGCAAAGCCTGTTGCTCAGCGTGGTGGATAACCCGGTCAGCGCACTGATGAATGCCAACTTCATCGGTATCCTGGCCTGGGCCATCGGCATGGGTGTCGCCATTCGCCATGCCGGTGAAACCACCCGCACGGTGCTGGACGACCTGTCCAACGGCGTGACCCTGATCGTACGCGTGGTCATCCGCTTCGCCCCGCTGGGCATCTTCGGCCTGGTGGCCTCGACCCTGGCCACCTCCGGTTTCGGCGCCTTGCTCGGCTATGCGCACCTGCTGGTGGTGTTAATCGGCTGCATGGTGTTCGTGGCGCTGGTGATCAATCCCGCCATCGTGTTCTGGAAACTGCGCCGCAACCCGTACCCATTGGTGCTGATGTGCCTGCGTGAAAGCGGCATCACCGCCTTCTTCACCCGCAGCTCGGCGGCGAACATTCCGGTCAACCTGGCGTTGAGCAAGCGCCTGGGCCTGCATGAAGACACCTATTCGGTGTCGATTCCGCTCGGTGCCACCATTAATATGGCCGGTGCGGCAATCACCATCACCGTGCTAAGCCTGGCGGCCGTGCACACCCTCGGGATTGCCGTGGACCTGCCGACCGCGGTGCTGCTCAGCGTGGTCGCGGCCATTTGCGCCTGTGGGGCCTCCGGTGTAGCGGGCGGCTCGCTGCTGCTGATTCCACTGGCGTGCAGCCTGTTCGGCATTCCAAGTGAAATCGCCATGCAGGTGGTGGCCGTCGGTTTCATCATCGGCGTATTGCAGGATTCGGCGGAAACGGCGCTGAATTCGTCTACCGATGTGTTGTTTACAGCGGCGGCCTGCCTGGGCAAGGAAGAACAGGCAGCTTAAACGCCTCGCAAAAAAAGCCCGGTGCCGTTCAATCACGAACGACACCGGGCTTTTTTATGCTTGCCGGTTTAGAACGCGCCCATGTAATCGCGCTTGCCCACTTCCACACCGTTATGACGCAGCAGAGCGTAAGCGGTGGTGACGTGGAAGAAGAACTGCGGCAGGCCGTAGGTCAGCAGGTAGGACTGGCCGCTGAAGCGCTTCTCTTTCGGGGTGCCTGGGCGGGTGACGATCTCGATACCTTCCTTGCCGTCAATCTGCTCGGGCTTGATGGTGTCGACAAACGCCAGGACCTTGGCGATCAACGCTTGCAGGTCGGCGAAGGTGACTTCAGTGTCTTCGTACTTGGGCACTTCGATCTCGGCCAGGCGTGCCGACACGCCTTTGGCGAAGTCCACGGCGATCTGTACCTGGCGCACCAGTGGGAACATATCCGGGAACAGGCGCGCTTGCAGCAGGGCATTGGGCTCGATGTTCTTTGCAGTAGCGTGGGCTTCGGCTTTGTTCAGCACATCGCTCAATGCGTTGAGCATTTGCTTGAAGACTGTGATAGAAGCGGCGTACAGGGAAATAGTCATGTCAGTCTCACGATAATGGCAGGGTTGGAACCAGCGGCGATTATAGCCATGCCCGGCGCTTGTCTTTTATTTTTTGAGGATTACGCTGGTGACCTTCACTGCATAGGGAACGCGCGATGACCGCCGAACATGACACCGACACCCCTGAGCCGCGCCTGAACAGCACGGAAATCCGCATCCTCGGCTGCCTGATCGAAAAACAGGCGACCCACCCGGAAACCTACCCCCTGACGCTCAACGCTCTGGTGCTGGCCTGCAATCAGAAAACCAGCCGTGAGCCGGTGATGAACCTCAGCCAGGGCCAGGTCGGCCAAAGCCTGCGCGCGCTGGAGGGCCAAGGCTTTACCCGCCTGGTGATGGGTAGCCGTGCCGACCGCTGGGAACACCGTGTGGACAAGGCGTTGGAACTGGTGCCGGCCCAAGTGATCTTGACCGGGTTGCTGTTTCTGCGGGGGCCGCAGACGGTCAACGAGTTGCTGACCCGTAGCGGGCGTATGCATGACTTTGAAGATGCCGAGCAGGTCGTTCACCAGCTGGAACGCCTGATTGCCCGAGGGTTGGCGGTATTGGTGCCGCGCCAGGCGGGCCAGCGGGAAGATCGGTATACCCACGCGCTGGGGGATCCGGCGGATATTGAAGCGATCATGACCGCGCGAGGCAATCCAGTAGAGCGTAGCGCGGGGGCTGTTTCGGTGGAACGGATCGAAGAGCTGGAAGCGCGGATTGCCGCACTGGAAGAACGGCTGGCGCAGTTGGAACAGGTATAACGCAGATAAACATGTGGGAGCTGGCTTGCCTGCGATAGTCATAGGTATCTACACAACTTTGCAGTCGCCAGCAGTAACCACGATGCGAAGCGAGCCGCTCTTGATCTTGATCTGCTTTTGATC